>CAYXQF010000087.1:0-8032 GCA_964466625.1 uncultured Lachnospiraceae bacterium
GCCTCCCCTGTGTAAGGGGAGGTGGCAGCCGTAGGCTGACGGAGGGGTTGTAAAAACAAATGATATACAATCCCTCAGTTGCTCCGCGACAGCTCCCTTTGCACAAGGGAGCCTCTGACGGTAATCACTTATTTAATTGTTATCCAGTTAAATGATACTGTCCTTAAGAACACAGCGCATATCTGTGTCGCTTTTTTTGCGCCGAATTTTTTCGTAAAGAGAAGATTCGGTGCATATTTTTCGGGACAAGTAAATATATATGTAACAAAACGGAAGGAGAAATCAAATGAGCGATGAAATGCTTTTTCGGATATTAAAATATTTTCCGCGTCGGGTGTCAAGCGCTGTTTTGGCATTTGGAGAAACGATTGTGGGTAGCGTCGCTTGGATCTCGGAGATTCGATTGCGAGCGAACGCACCAATGTCTGTGACTTACGGAGAGCGAAATGTTTTCCTTTTTCAAGGGCAAACGGTTATTTGCGATGAAACAGAGGTCGCAGAGACGCTCCAAAGACTTTGTGAAGATTCGGTTCACACTTATAGCGAAACAATCAAGGAAGGCTTTCTTTCGCTTGAAAACGGATATCGGGTGGGGATTTGCGGAACTGTTGGCTTAGAGCATGGAACAATCAAGAGCGTTTACCGTATTTGTTCTCTTTGTGTTCGCATTCCGCACGATGCCCGTGACGTGGCAAGACCGCTTCTTTCTTTCATTGGCGGAAAAGCGGTGCAGAGCGCATTGTTTTATGCGCCACCCAATGTCGGAAAGACGACGCTTATCCGTGATCTGGCAAGGCTGATCTCATCGGGGCGAGATGCAAAACGGGCATCTTTGATCGATACGCGTAATGAAATTTACGTTGCATCTTGGTTTGATGGGGCGCTTGTCGATGTGTTGCGTGGCTATCCTCGCGCGAAAGGCATCGAGATCGCGACGCGAACGCTTTCGCCGGAAGTGATTTTTTGTGATGAGATTGGTTCCGGTGAAGAATCTTCCGCAATCCTTTCCGCACAAAATAGCGGTGTGCCTTTGATCGCTACCGCCCATGCCAAAGATCTGGAAATGCTCCTAAAGCGTCCGAATATCAAAATTCTTTATGATAACCGTATTTTTCGTTACTATATCGGTGTTTCTCGGGAACCGATGATGAAAAATTTTCGCTTTGATATTTTTGACGCGGAAAAGGAAGTGGTGACATGCGGCTGATCGGTGCGATCTTTTGCTTTCTTGCCTCTTTCTTGGCAGGTGTTTTGGCAGGAAAAAAAGAAAAACAGCGTACCGCAGAGTGTGAAGCGTTTCTTTCACTTTTTGAATATGTGAAAAATCAAGTCGATTATTTTTTAGCACCGACAAAACTGATCTACAAAAATTTTGAAAATGACGTTTTGGGGGCAGTTGGCTTTCTGGACGCGCTGAACGATCATGAAAACGATGAGGTTTATTTTAACGCATGGCAGGACGCACTCGAATGTTGCCGTGAAAAACTGACGCTGACGGCGGCACAATTTGAGATCGTTCGCGCATTTGGCTCTTGCGTCGGAAAGAGTAACGAACGCTTGCAGGTCAATAGTTTTGAATATTATATCAAAGCGATGACTGCGGAAACCGCGAAGCAAAAAGAAGAAATGAAGAAAAACATCAAGCTTTATCGCACGCTCGGCTTTTCCATCGGTGCGGCGATCGCAATACTTTTGGTTTGAAATGAGAAGAAAGGAAATCCCATGAATACGGAGCTTATTTTGAAGGTGGTCGGCATTGGCATTTTGGTGACGGTCGCCGTACAAATTTTGAATAAATCGGGCAGGGACGAGCAAGCGATGCTCGTTACCGTGTCGGGCATCATCATCGTGCTTTTGATGCTCGTTCGTGAGATGGGAGGGCTTTTCGATTCCGTGAAAAGCATCTTTGACTTGTGACGGTCATCAAATTATGCGGTATCGCCGTTTTGGGTTTGATCGCAGTCGTTTTGCTAAAAGGACTTCGTGCGGAATATGCCGTTTTTGCGGCCATCATCACAGGGATCGTACTTCTCGGCGCGGTGCTCTCGGAGTTTTTTTCCGTGATGGACTATGTGGAGGAAATGACCGCGCTTACCGGCTTTTCACTCTATTTTGAAGTGATACTGAAGGCGATGGGGATCGGTCTTATTTCGGAGGTGACGGCAGACATCTGCCGCGATAACGGCGCAGGCGCGATCGCTTCAAAAGTGGAATTCGGCGCGAAAATGGCGATCCTTGTTCTGAGTTTGCCGATCTTAAAAAAACTGCTCGATCTGATCGCGGGGTTTTTGACGTGAAAAAACGGATTCTTTTTTTGGTGTTTTTTCTTCTTTTTTTCTTCTCATTTCCCACCTATGCAGATTCTGCCTTGATTCCGTCGACGGAGGAGTTCGAGGTCACCGTTCCCAAGGAAATCGAAGAATATCTGCCGCGTGATTTTCTGGAGGCAGATATCGAAAATCTTTATAAAACTTTGGATTTTAACTTCTTTTCTGAGGTTGGTGTCAAGATCATCGCTTCCGCTGTGCCGAAAGCGACGAAAAATTTCGCAAAGCTTCTGGGACTTTTGCTCGTTGCCGCATGCCTTTCCGCCCTTAAAGAAACCTTTTCCGGCGGTGCTGTCAAAAGTTCGCTTTCTCTCGTGAATATGCTTTGTGTGGCAGGAGCCGTCTTTGCTGTGACGGAATCTGCGTTTTCTTTGGCGGAAACTTTTATCTCCTCGCTATCGTCCTTTATGTCCGTTCTGATGCCTGCAATGACGGCGCTAATGATCGCAAGCGGACAAGTCACGACGGCGGCTGTGATGACAGGGGTGGTTTCGACGGCGCTTTCCGTTTTGGAAACGATCTGTGCAGGGACACTTTTTCCGCTCGTGCGGCTTTGTCTTTGTCTTTCTGCCATCTCATCGGTCTTTGGGATCACGGGGATCGGCGGACTCGTGCCGATGCTTCGCCGCATCGTTTCCTATGTGTTTGGCTTCGTCACGCTTTGTCTTTCCGCAGTTTTGACCTTTCAAGGGATCATTACACGCAGTGCGGATTCGCTTGCCATGCGCGGCATTAAATTCGCTGTCGGCAGTTTTGTGCCTTTTGTAGGCGGTGCAGTGAATGAGGCGCTTTCCACCGTGATGGGCGGTGTGGGTCTGATCAAGGCTTCTACAGGCGTTGTGGGGGCAGTTTCCGTGTGTTTACTCGCGGCGCTTCCCATCGTGCAGATCCTTTTTCAGAAAATGTTTTTGGAATTGCTGGTGATCTGCGCTTCGCTTCTTCGCTTGGACGGCGAGAGCCGCCTGATTGCGGAGATGGCTTCTTTTTTTGGCTATATGGCGGCCCTCATGGCGATCTCAGCGGTATTTTTCATTTTGGCGCTTTCCATTATGGCAAAGGCAGGAGGCTAAGAACATGACGGAATGGATATCTTATTTTGGAGAGATCATCATCGTAGTGGCGGTTTCCGGTGTGCTTTACACCGCGTCGCCTGACGGAAAAACGAAAAAATACGTGCATTTTGTCATCTCGCTCTGTGTGTTGGCGGCAACGGTCTTTCCGCTCATTTCTTTGGCGGAGGATCTGCCGAAAACGATCCTTTCTTTTGAAGATGCCGCGTCGGACTTGCAGATGCGGCAAGAGGAAGACCTTACAGGTGTTTTGGTGGAAACCAGCAAAGCGGAGATCGAAGAGGCGATCACCGAGCTTCTCTGCACGAAATTTGATTATGCGGCAGCGGATATCGATGTGAATCTCACACTTGATGAAAGAGACATGCAAAACATCAAGATCACAGCGATTTCCGTCACAGTATCGAAAGTGACGACGCAGACAAGGGCGCGTATGAAAGAATATCTGGAGGAGATGTTTCTTGGCGAAACGACGGTGACGGTCACGCCGAAGGGATAGGAGGATTTATGGGATTTTTGGATAAGCTTTCCGCCAAACAAAAGGGAACTTTGCTCGCTGTGCTTGCGGTGATTGGCGTTGTACTTGTCATTTTCGGGATATTTTCCGAAAACGATGAGAGTGCCTCGGTAAGAGAAAAAAATATTTCACAAAATTTCGAAACTTTGGAATATATTACGAAGCTCGAAAATAAAATCAGTAACATAACAGAACAAATTACAGGTTCGGACGATGTAAAAGTGATCGTCAGTGTTTCTTCAGGGACGGAATACGTTTACGTTTCCAATGAAGAGCTTGATGAAAACTATTCCGCGAAGGAATACATCACCGTGCGAACGGAAAACGGCGCAGACACTCTTATTTTGCTCAAAGAAATTTATCCTGATGTGACCGGCGTTTCCGTTGCTTGCCGTGGTGGCGATGATCCCACGATCCAAATGAAACTGATTCGTGTGATCTCCACCGCCCTCGGAGTTTCCAGCAACCGAATTTGTATTGTTGGCATCGAGTAAAATGCTCGAAATTACAATGAATTAAAAGGAGAAAACAAGATGAGAAACGAAGAAAGAGCTGCAATGAGAGCAGGTTTGGCAGAAGAAAGCGGTTGCCTTGAGCTTCCCGAAACAGAAAAGAGAGAATTTAAGTTCAAAAGCTTTTTTTCCACCGGTGAAAACGGAAAGAAAAAATTCGGCATTCGCAATTTGGTGATTGTATTTTCAGTTTTGCTTATCGGTGCCGCAGTATATGTAAACTGGGCGCTTTTCGGCGGCCCTGAAGATTCCGATGACGTGAACGCAAATCTTCCCACACAAACGGGTGATACTGTAAACGCAGGTATGGAAGAAGAGGAAGAGGGTACCAATTATTTCGCTGCTTCTCAGATAGAACGCCAGAGGGCGCGTGATGAAGCGATCGAGGTTTTGCAGGGCGTAGTTGATGACGCAGCATCTCTTGATGCGGCAAAAGAGCAGGCACTTGCCGATATTGCGGCGATTGCGGCAAATATCGAATTGGAAGCTAACATCGAATCTTTGATCAAAGCCAAAGGATTTGAGGAATGTGTTGCCGTGATCAACGGCGATAAAGCCAATATCATCGTCAGCAGTGAAGGTCTTAAGCCCAATCAGCTCTCTCAGATCTTGGAGATCGTTTATATTCAGGCAAATATCCTTCCCGCAAACGTGACCATTTCCGAGCAGTAATCAAAATATGATTGAATACCAAAAACGCCACAGATCTTTTGGATCTGTGGCGTTTTTGGTATGTTATTCCATTGGGATTCCAAAGGGAGGAGTCCCTTTGGCAGAGCGCCGAGATGGCATCTCGGACAGGGGTCGGGACAGCGTCCCGATTTCGATCAGAATTTCAGATCAGCTCCGAGACAGGGATAGCCTGCTTTTTCGTGTGCTTCGAGAAGCTCGTCGCACATCGCACGGATATCGTCGATGGAAAGCTCAGACGCGGTGTGGGGATCCATCATCGCGGCGTTGTATACAAGCTCTTTTCTGCCCGTCACAGCGGCTTCAATGGTGAGAAGCTGCACGTTGATGTTCATCATATTCATCGCCGCACACTGGGGCGGAAGATCGCCGATAACGGTGGGCTGAACACCGTTGCCGTCTACCATACAGGGGACTTCTACACAAGCGTCCTTGACAAGGTTCGTGATAAGTCCTGTGTTCAGCACGTTGCCACCGATGCGATAAGGCTTGTCGGTCACGATGGCTTCCATGATGTGAGAAGCGTATTCACGGCTTCTTTCGTGCGTGATGTTGCCGCCTGCCATGAGTTCCTCTTTTTGCTTTTTCCATTTTGCAATTTGGTTAACACAGCGGCGCGGATATTCATCGATCGGAATCGCAAAACGTTCGATCAGTTCGGGATATTTCGACTTGATGTAGAAAGGATTGTATTCTGCATTGTGCTCGCTGCTTTCGGTGCAGTAATAACCGAATTGCTTGATGTAATCAAATCTCACGCGGTCGTTATGCTTCGGATCGTTTTCGGCATTTTTCTTTTCCGCAAGCTCACGCAGTTGTGGATAAAGATCATTGCCCTTGAGGTCTTCGATCTTAAGAAGCCAGCCCATGTGGTTGATGCCGGCGATGAGATCTTTGTAACCGTCTACTTGAAGCCCACATTCGCGCAGAAGTGTTTCGGCGCAGACCTGAACACTGTGGCAAAGACCGACAGTTTTGACTTTGGTGTAACGAAGCATAAAACCTGTCAGCATTGCCATCGGGTTGGTGTAGTTCAAAAACCAAGCGTTCGGACAAACGGCTTCCATATCTTCCGCAATGCCGCGAAGAACGGGGATCGTGCGAAGCGCACGCATGATGCCGCCAATGCCGAGCGTATCACCGATCGTCTGACGAAGACCGTATTTTTTCGGGATCTCGAAGTCGATGATGGTGCAAGGATCATAAAGTCCGACCTGAATGGCGTTGACAACAAAATCTGCATTTTTCAGCGCTTCACGTCTTTCGGGAATGCCGAGATAGGTTTTGATGGTTGCGCGATTTTCATTGATGTTTTTGTTCAGCGCGCGGATCAGCTCTGCGGATTCCGCGAGGCGTTCACCATCAATATCGTAGAGTGCGATCTCCATATCATGGAAGTGTTCGCAAAGCATACAGTCGCCGATGACGTTTTTGGCAAAAACGGTGCTGCCGGCACCTAAAAACGTAAGTTTGATCATGTCTGACCTCCAAAAATCAATTATTGTTTGCGTCCATGACGCAGTCGATCACAATGGAAATTGCGAGAAGCAGCAGGGGATCGACGCCTGCGCTGTCGTAGATATCCACGACGAAGCTATCGCCCCAACTAAACCATTCTTTGTATATGTGCGCAACGATACTTCCGCCGCGACGGATATCGTAATCATGGTCAAAAAAGTCACCATCTACCGTGAACGGTGTGCCTTCGATCGTATAGGACGGCTTAAAAAACGTGAATTGCTTTGCGATTTCCGCGATCACGTTGCCATTTCGTTCGATTTCATAGCGGGGCATAAATGAGAAAAGCCGCTGGCGAACGGTCAAAAGCTTTTCTTCATGCATATTGCAGATGTGGAGCACCTTACCGAAAGAGAAATTTTCGCCTTTGATGGCAAAAACGTCCGCGCCGCTTTCGTCTTTCACGGTGAAACGGTCACGGAAAGAGAAGACTTTTTGTTTGATGTAAAATTTCATACGAAGGCTCCTTAACAAAAAACGCCGTTTCTGAAAAGAAACGGCGTTTGGAAAACGAAATTAGTGGCAGATGCACTTTTCGGTGTCTTTGTCAAAGATGTGGATGCTGGAAGTATCGATCGCAACCTTGATGGTATCGCCGCCCTTAGCAGTAGATCTGGGAGATACTCTTGCTGTGAGCTTAACTTCGCCGGATTTGTCGATAACGATGTTCTTCTTTGCAGCGAGAGCTTCGTCAACAACAACTCTGTTTGCGATGAGGTAGAGGTAAATTTCAGAACCCATAAGTTCGGTTACGTCTACGTAAGCATCGAAGGAAGCATCTTCGAGAGCAGCGATCTGCATGGGAGTATCAACGATATGCTGAGGACGAACGCCTGCGATAACGTCTTTGCCCATGTAAGGCTGGAGTTCGGGAAGCTTGCCTTTTTCATCGGGAAGTTTGATCTTAACTTCGCCGAATGTGAGGTATACGCCCTTGTCTTCTTTGGTGAGCTTGCAGTTGATGAAGTTCATCTGAGGAGTGCCAAGGAAGCCTGCAACGAAGGTGTTGACAGGGTAGTCGTAAAGGTTCTGAGGAGTATCAACCTGCTGAATGATACCGTCCTTCATAACAACGATACGGGTACCCATTGTCATAGCCTCTGTCTGGTCATGTGTAACATAGATAAAGGTTGTCTGGAGACGCTGATGGAGCTTGGAAAGCTCGGTTCTCATGGAAGCACGGAGCTTAGCATCAAGGTTGGAAAGCGGCTCGTCAAGTAAGAATACCTTCGGGCTACGAACGATAGCACGACCGAGAGCAACACGCTGACGCTGACCGCCTGAGAGAGCCTTCGGCTTTCTGTCGAGGAGATAGTCGATCTCGAGGATCTTTGCTGCCTCTTCAACGCGGCGACGGATTTCATCCTTCGGAGTCTTGCGGAGCTTGAGACCGAATGC
>CAYXQF010000088.1:0-7946 GCA_964466625.1 uncultured Lachnospiraceae bacterium
AATACACCGCGGCAGACGGTCAGAAGCATCGTCCTATCATGATCCACCGCGTGGTATTCGGTTCCATCGAACGCTTCATCGGCGTGCTCACCGAGCATTTTGCAGGTAAATTCCCGATGTGGCTCGCACCTGTTCAGGCAAAAGTTATTACCATCACCGACCGTTCCAACGAATATGCGGCAAAGGTTACGGAAGCACTCAAAGCGAAGAAGATCCGTGCAGAACTTGACGCTCGTGCAGAAAGCGCGAACTATAAGATTCGTGCGGCACAGCTTGAAAAGGTTCCTTATATGCTCGTAATCGGTGATAAGGAAATCGAAAACGGTACTGTTTCCGTTCGTACCAGAGACGGTAAGAACCTCGGCGCGATCGCTCTTGATGACTTTATCGCAAAAGCTTGCGATGAGATCGCTACCAAAGCTGCAAACGTATGAGCGATAAACCCTTTGGTTTCGGCGCAAAGTTTTATAATATGACCATGGTGAAGGACGGGACAAAAGTTCTCGTTCTGAACCGTGTGAAAACAGATTGGCCCGGCCTCACGTTTCCCGGAGGGAAGGTGGAAGTGGGAGAAAGCTTTGCGGAATCTGCCGTTCGAGAGATTTATGAGGAAACGGGGCTTACCATTCAGCGGAAGGACCTTGTCCCGTGCGGCGTGGTGCATTGGGCGCACAAAGAAAGCGGCGTTCGTTATATTGAATTCCTCTACAAAGCAGAATGCTTTTCCGGCGTTTTGAAAGAGGGAACTGATGAAGGCTCTGTCTTTTGGTTGAACGAGGAGGATCTCGTGAAATCGGATAACCTTTCTCCCAATTTCGATCTTTATCTTCCTCTTTTTCTGGAGGGAAACTACTCCGAACTGTTTTTTGAGTGGGACGGTAAGGCTTGGCAAGCAGAACCTCATTATTTTTCTTATGAATAAAATGATTTAAAAAACACCGATTGAAAAATCGGTGTTTTTCTTTCTTGATGTTGACAACGATTCTTATAAAATAGTATAATAAAAGAAAAACCGAAAGGATGTATATTTTATGGAACTTAAAATGTTAGGAACTTACCCAACGATGGTGACGCCGTTTCAAGCAGATGGTAGTGTCGATTTCGGTGCTGTACGTGCGCTGACGGAATGGTATTGGCAAATGGGGTGCGACGGTATTTTTGCCGTTTGTCAATCAAGTGAGATTTTTGAGCTTTCCCGTGCGGATCGCGTGAAGATCGCAAGGGAAGTGAAGTCGACGGCAGATAAACTTGCCGCTTCCGATAAAACGCGTGCGCCGATGAAGGTCGTGGCTTCCGGCCATATTTCTTATGATAAAGACGAACAGATCGCAGAGCTGAATGCAGTTGCCGCCGAAGGTGTGGACGCACTGATCTTCATTTCCAATCGCATGGATATTCCGAATACGTCCGAGGACGCATGGATTGCCGATACGGAACATCTGATGAAAAATCTTCCTGATGAAATGCCTCTTGGCGTATACGAATGTCCTCGTCCGTATAAACGTCTTGTGAGTGACAAGATGCTTCGTTTTTGCGCAGAAAGCGGACGTTTTCATTTTATGAAGGATACTTGCTGTGATGCGGACGTGATCGCACGCCGTGTGAAGATCTTAGAGGGAACGCCGATGCGTCTTCTCAATGCAAACGGACAAACGCTTCTTGCTTCTTTGCGTGCGGGCGGCGCCGGCTATTGTGGCGTTATGGCGAATTTCCACCCGGAACTTTTTGTTTGGCTTTGCAGAAATTTTGAAAAATATCCTGAAAAAGCGGATCTTTTGCAAGGATTCCTCGGCACCGCGGCGTTCACAGAGCAGATGGCTTATCCTGTGACGGCAAAATTCCATCTGAAAGAGATCGAAGGTTTGCCGCTCTCAAGTCTTTTCACGCGCGTAAGAAGTGAAAAAGAATTGACCTATTACCAAAAGGACTGTGTGCGTCAGATGGACGTTTTGGCAGATCACATGAAAAAAATCATTATGGAATAAAAGGAGAACACTATGAAAGGCGTAACTTCTTGGAGTTTTCACCCTTATTTGCCGCCGCTTACGGAAAACGGTGGGATCTACGTCTGCCGTCTTGCGCCCACCGCAAACGCCGTTCACGTAGAATGGCTTGACGCGGGTGCGGAAAGCTATACGATTTCTTATAAAAAAGCAGAGGGTGAAGAGAAAATCATTACTGTTTTTGGCACGGAATGTGATATTACTGATCTCGAAACAGAAGTGGATTATGAAATCACCGTCCGCGCGGGTGAAAAATACAGCCGTACCCGTCTTGTGAAAACGGGGCAAGCTGTCGGGGATACCGTAGTGAACTATCTGCACCCGAATGATGAAGCATATGCTTTTTCGGGAAGATATCTTTGTTCGCCTTGCATCATTCGTCACCCGGAGGGTTTTTTGCTGGCTTCCATGGATCTTTTCCGCGGTAATGCTCCGCAAAATCTCACGCTGATCTTCCGCTCTGATGACGATGGGGAAACGTGGCATTACGTTTCGGAATTGTATCCTTGCTTCTGGGGCAGAATGTTTATTCATAAAGGTGCGCTCTATATGATCTCCTGCTCCACGGAATACGGTGATCTTTTGATTGGGCGTTCCGATGATGGCGGCAAGACGTTCACCGTTCCGACGGTGCTTTTGCGCGGTGCTTGCAAATGCGATCGCGCAGGTGTTCATAAAAATCCTCAGCCTCCCGTGACCTTTGCCGGACGTGTTTGGCATACGATGGAATGGGGTGCATGGGCGCTTGGTACACACGCGGCGATGGTGGGGTCTTTCCCCGAGGACGCAGATCCCTTGGACGCTTCCGCTTGGCTTTTCTCTGAGCCGATACCGTATGATCCTATGTGGAAAGGTGTTGCTGAAGGCCCCAGTGCCGGCAATATTGAGGGAACACTGGCAGTTCTTCCGGACGGACATCTTTATAATATCATGCGCTATGATATGACAAAAACAACCCGGCGCTTTGGAAAAGTGCTTGCTTATCGTGTTGATACCGAAAATCCGGAAGCGCCGCTCATTTATGATCATGCCATTGAGCTTCCCGGTAATCATTCGAAATTTATGATTCGCTATGACGATGTTAGTGGCTATTACTATACGATCATTTGTCGCATTACAGATTCGGAAGCTCTTTATGATAGACGCCTTTTAACGCTTATGCGCTCTAAGGATTGTGAAAAATGGGAGATTGTAAAAGACCTTATGGATTATAGAGAGCTTGCAAAGCCAAGTAAGGTTGGCTTTCAGTATCCGGACTTCTTTATTGAGGGGGACGATATCTTATTCCTTTGCCGCACGGCGATGAATGGGGCGGCAAATTTCCATGATAGCAATTATTCCACGTTTCACCGTATTCGTGGTTTTAGAACTTTATAAAAATCTTTAGCAAATAAGAGAAAGGTTTGACGATATGAAGCAGATTTCTGTGATTTTGATCGGTGCGGGCAGCAGAGGTATGACCTATTGCGGTCAGATGAAGAAGATGCCCGATAAATATAAGGTCGTTGCGGTAGCAGAGCCGAGAGAACTGGTGCGCCGCAATTTCCAAAGGGACTACGGTCTTCCCGACGAGATGTGCTTTACAGATTGGAGAGAGATTCTGGCGCTTCCGAAGCTGGCGGATCTCGCTGTGATTGCCACCGTCGATAATGACCACTACGGTCCCGCGATGAAGGCTATTGAGCTTGGCTATGATCTTCTTCTCGAAAAGCCTGTGGCACAGACTGTGAAAGAATGTACCGATATTGCCAATGCAGCAAAAGAAAAAGGCGTTAAGGTGCTTGTTTGTCATGTTTTGCGTTATACTCCCTTTTATAAAAAGGTCAAATCCATCGTGGATAGCGGCATGATCGGTAAGATCGTTTCCGTTGATTGCACGGAAGCTATCGGAGACGTGCATTTTTCTCACAGCTATGTGAGAGGCAATTGGCATTCCGAAGCGGAATCCACGCCGATGCTCCTTGCGAAAAGCTGTCATGACCTCGATATCATTCAGTGGTTGATCGATAAGCCTTGCAAAAAGGTCACTTCCTTCGGAAAACTCATGTATTTCCGTCCTGAAAATGCACCTGATGGTGCGCCTGTTTGTTGTGCAGACGGCACATGTCCCATCAAGGATACCTGCCGTTATAACAGTGAGCGTATCTATATCGAAAATCCCGATAATTTCTGGGGCATTTATATTTACAAACGCTCTGTAGCGAAGCATTCCAATATGACTAAGGAAGAATTCCGTGAAGCGTTGAAGACCTCTCCTTACGGTAAATGCGTCTTTCATGCTGACAATGATGTGCTTGATAATCAGATCGTTAATATGGAATTTGAAAGCGGTGTGACAGCGACGCTTTCAGTGAACGCCTTCAATGAGGGTGGCAGATATATCCGCATTTACGGCACGAAGGGTGAGCTTTTTGCATTTGCTTCGGCGACAGCTATTCACGTTTATACCTTTGATGATGGCAAGTCTCAGGATATTCCCGTGCAGGAAACGGATGAATCCATCACGGGCGGTCATGGCGGCGGTGACTATGGCATCGTTTGTGATCTTTACGATTATCTTTGCGGTACGTATAATGGTGTTTCCGTTGCGGATATTCGCATTTCCGTAGCGAACCACCTCATCGGTTTTGCGGCAGAGGAAGCAAGACATACGGATACGGTCGTTGATGTGGACGAATATTTTACAAGAAATAATTACGAAAATCTTTAATATGCAAGCGATACTCTGAAAAGGGTATCGCTTTTTCTTTGGAAATCCTCTTGTTTTCCGAAGGGGATTATGCTATAATGAAAGAAAAACGCTTAAGGAGAAAGCTATGAAAGTTGCTATCATTCAACCGTATTATTCCATGAACGGCGCAGACAACGATTCTTGTTTTGCGGAGATTTTGAAATATCTTGATCAGTGTGATGAAACGATGGATCTTATCGTTTTGCCGGAGTACAGCGATATTCCTTCAAACATCATCGAAAAGGAACCTTTTGACGAATCTATCCGCAAATATAACGGTGTGATCTTGCAAAAAGCAAAAGATACTGCAATTCGTTGCCACGCGATGGTTTTTGTCAACGCCGCATACGAAACGGAGCTTGGTTTCCGCAATACCACTTATGCGTTTGACCGCGAAGGCAATCTCGCCGGCACTTATTTCAAGGCGCACCCGGCACCCAGCGAAGTGAGAAAAGGTGAAGACGGCGGTCATGGCATGGACGTTGCTTACAGCTATGAAACACGCGAACCTTATGTGCTGGAAATGGAAGGTATTCGCTTTGGTTTCATGACATGCTATGATTTCTATTTCTATGAAAATTTCGCGCAGGTAGCACGCCAGAACGTGGACGTGATCATTGGTTGTTCGCTCCAACGCTCCGACTCGCATCAAGCGCTTGAGATCATCAATCGTTTCCTTTGCTATAATACCAACGCATATCTCGTTCGTGCTTCGGTTTCTCTCGGTCTTGAAAGTGGTCTTTGCGGCAGCGGTTGCATCATTGATCCGAAGGGGACCGTGCTTGTGAATATGAAGAGCAATATCGGTATTGCGACAGCAGAGATCGATCCCCATGATAAATATTATAAGCCCGCAGGCTTTATGGGCAAGATGAAATCTCACTATGAATATATTGAAGAAGGCAGACGTCCGTGGCTTTATCGCAACGGTGGCGCGGCAATGGTTCCGTTTGATGACGTAATGCCGTATCCTCGTCTTTGCGCACACAGAGGTTTTTCTACCGTAGCACCTGAAAACACCTTGCCTGCTTTTGGTGCGGCGATTGCACTTGGCGCGCAGGAAATCGAATTTGACGTTTGGGAAACAAAAGATGGCGAGCTTGTTTCCTTCCATGATATGTGGACGCGTCGCGTAACCGGTGTGCCCGGCAGAATTTTTGATAAAACGCTTGATGAGCTTTTGCAGCTCGATTTCGGTGCTTATTTCGATGAAAAATACCGCGGACTCAAGATCGCGACTGTTGAAGATATTTTGAAAAAATTCGCAGGTCAGACTGTCATGAACGTACATATCAAAACAGAAACTGATGACACAGATGTTTCTGAAACTTTCGTTCATAAGCTGATCGCGCTCTTTGATCGCTACGATTGCCGCAAGCATGTTTATCTGATGATCACCAACGATAAGCTGACTGCTATGGTAAAAAGACTTTATCCCGATATTCGCATTTGCGTAGGTTTTGACGGCAATAAAGATCCGATGAGCATGGTGGAAAGAGCACTTCGCCTTGGTGCGCAGAAGGTTCAGTTCTTCAAGCCTTATTATGATGAAGAAGCAATCAGAAAAGCGCATGAAGCTGGCATTCTCGTTAACATCTTCTTTGCTGACGATCTTGATGAAGCAAAACAGCTTCTCGAATGGGGCGCAGATACGATTCTCACCAATGATTATCTTAAGATTTCGCAGCTTTTCAAATAAGCATAATGAAAAAAGCTCTTCATTTTCGAAGAGCTTTTTCTTTTATATTTGTTAAAACGCAAATTTATCTTTCTGCGAAAATATAGATATTATTTGATTTCTTGTTCTAAGTTTCGAAATGTCGGTGTATCAAAAAATTCGACAATACTAATGCCAAATCCATCGCATAACATTTTAATTGTAACGATGCCCGGATTGACACTTTTTCCATAGAGAATATTTTTGATAGTAGATGGTGCAACTGCTGATTCTATGGATAACTTGTGGATTGACATTTGTTTTATTTCGCACAGTTCTAATAATCGTGTTTTGACTGCAGAATACATATCCATGATTTTGTTCCCTCGTAAATAAAGTATATATTAATTATATATTTTTACTCTTGACAAAATGGGCTATATATGGTACAACATGGGCTATAAATAGACTTTGTCGGAGGTAAGGCTATGGAAATGTTTACAGGTTATCTTTTTTATGTATTGGTTATTGTGTGTAGTATTGCTGTGTGGTATATTTATCACAAAATTTTTGCTGTAGTATATTTTGATCTTATGAGTGGTTGCTTAAAAGAGATACTAGGTAGTTTGTTTGTAGGGGGGATTTTGGCGGTTTTAATTATTACATTTTGGTATGTTTCAATTCCATTAGTAATTTTATTTATTATTGCACTTGTCAAAAAGAATTAACTATTCGACAAGACGGAGTAAAAATAGAAAAGAGGTCACCTATGGTATATCATAGATGACCTCTTTTGCAAGAACAGCACAAGGGGAATACCCTCGTGCTGTTTTTAATTTTATTAGATTGATCGTTTTCAAATTAAGGGGGATACCCTCAATTGCTTTTTGCAAAATGACACGAACGAAATATCATCTGCATCAGAAAATTTTCAAAAAGAATTTTTAGCAATTATTTGCTTGCCTTGATAGCAGCCTGAGCAGCAGCGAGTCTAGCGATCGGCACACGGAAAGGAGAGCAAGATACATAAGAGAGACCGCAGTTGTGGAAGAATTCTACGGAAGACGGGTCACCGCCGTGTTCACCGCAAACACCGAGTTTGATGTCGGGGCGAGTGGAACGACCGAGGTCAGCAGACATCTTGATGAGCTTGCCAACGCCGTTCTGGTCAACTTTAGCGAAGGGATCGTTTTCATAGATCTTCTTGTCATAGTATGCGGAGAGGAACTTGCCAGCGTCATCACGGCTGAAGCCGAATGTCATCTGAGTCAAGTCGTTAGTACCGAAGGAGAAGAATTCTGCTTCTTTAGCGATTTCATCAGCAGTAAGAGCTGCACGAGGAATTTCGATCATGGTACCAACTTTGTATGTGAGGTTAGCGCCTGCAGCTGCGATTTCTGCGTCAGCAGTAGCAACTACAACGTTCTTAACGTATTTAAGTTCCTTGATTTCGCCTACGAGAGGAATCATGATTTCAGGAACGATATTCCAATCTGCGTGAGCAGCCTGAACTTTGAGAGCCGCACGGATAACAGCCTTAGTCTGCATAGCAGCG
>CAYXQF010000089.1:0-7834 GCA_964466625.1 uncultured Lachnospiraceae bacterium
GGAGTTAGCGGTGCCCTGCACCTGCAATCCGCTACAGCAGGGGTGGTTTCCATTTATGAGGGTCGATTTTGTGTGGTCTGCACTGTATTACCCTTGTGATGAAGAGTGGGTCTTGTGCAATTGGTGGCTGTGAACCATGTCAGATGGGGAACCAAGCAGCATTAAGCAGTTTAACTGATGTGCCACGAGGCAGCCTGCTCCGAGCAAGACATACAGCGGCGCATGGAAAGTCTATTCGAGGGAAGGGTGTATGGTCTGATTTTGTATCTCGTTTTTTATTTTTCCGAAAGGGGGCTGTTTCTATGTATCAAGCGCTTTACCGAAAGTGGCGTCCTTCCACGTTTTCCGACGTAGTGGGACAAGAACATATCACGTCTATTTTGACAAGCGAAGTCGAAAACGGCAAGATCTCTCACGCATATCTTTTTTGCGGACCGAGAGGAACGGGTAAGACTACCTGTGCAAAGATCATCGCGAAAGCCGCCAATTGTGAACACCCCGAAAACGGAAATCCTTGCGGAAAATGTTCTTCTTGTCTTGCAATTGAAGCAGGAACAACAACGGACATCGTGGAAATGGACGCGGCGAGCAACAATGGCGTTGATAATATCCGTGATCTTCGCGATGGCGTGGTCTATACGCCTGCGGATCTGAAATACCGTGTTTATATCATCGACGAAGTGCATATGCTTTCGATCTCCGCATTTAATGCGCTTTTGAAAACGTTGGAAGAACCGCCGGAACATGTGCTTTTTATTTTGGCAACGACCGAATTGCACAAGATTCCCGCGACTGTCCTTTCCCGATGCCAACGCTTTGATTTTCATCGCGTTTCCTTGGATTCTATTGTAGAAAGACTTTCCGTCGTTTGTAAAGGTGAAAAGATTCTTGCGCAAAAAGAAGCGTTGACACTGATTGCTGAACTTTCGCAAGGCGGTATGCGTGACGCGCTGAATATGCTTGAATATTGTGCAGGTGATGGCAGCGAGATTACTGCTGAAAAAGCGGAAAGACTTCTTGGTGCGGCTTCAAAAGCGCTTCTGACAAAGCTTCTTGGTGCGATCGCGGAACGTGATATCGTGACGGCACTTTCCGTTGTAGAAGAAATTTATATGTCGTCAAGAGATATTGCTGTTTTTTGGCGTGAGATGATCGCTTACGCTCGCGATATGCTGATTGCGATCAGCACTCGTATGAACGGCGTAATGGACGACAGATTAAAAGCTATATGTGAAAAATACAGCCTTGCCGGATTGCTTTATGTGTTGGAAATTTTCATGTCGGCAGAAGCAGATATGCAAAAAAATCCGCAAGGCGCCAGACTTTATGCGGAAATGGCATTGATTCGTGCTTCGGATAGTTCACTTTCTGATTCAAACGCTGCTTTGATCGAGCGCATTTCTGCGCTGGAAGACAAGATTGCAAGCGGAAATTTTGCAATTTCTGCACCCATACACAGTCCTGCAGAACAGGAAAGTAAAACAGAGTCTTCCACGGAGTCAAAAAAGACTTTGTCTTCGGAACCCACCCATGACTCGCAAAACGGACAACCTGCTTCGGAATCAGAAAATACAGGTGCGAAACCAAAGCTGAAAGGCTTTAGAAAATGGCCGGAAGTTCTTCGCAAGCTGTCACCGACAGAAGGTCTTTTTGTTCCTTTTTTGCAAACGGCATATGCCTATGAAGGTGCTGACGGAAAGTTTTATCTTTTCTTTGATAATGCTTTTGGTATGTCGCTGATGACCGAAGATCGAAAAAAGAGCCTTTGTAATGCTGTCAACGCTGCCGGCGGTCGATATTTACCGTCGGATATCATTGGCACCGTGAGAAACGAAGAAAATGAAACGCGAGAGCCGATCGACGATCTTTTGGATTTGAAAAAAACGGATAAATCAGAATCTTAAAATCATGTTTATGATTTCAAAATATATGAAAACATTGTAAGGAGATAAGTTTATGAAAGCAAGAGTACCTCAGGGGCCTTCCATGAACGCCATGCTCAAGCAGGCACAGAAAATGCAGGAGGATATGGCGGCACTTCAGGCAGAGCTTGAAGAACGTGAATATGAGATTTCCGCAGGCGGCGGTGCAGTTAAAATCAAGATCAACGGCAAAAAACAGATCGTCAGCATCGATATCGCTCCTGAAATCGTAGATCCCGATGATGTAGAAACACTTTCTGATATTTTGACTGCCGGCATCAATGAGGCGATCAAACGCGTGGAGGAAACTTCTCAGCGCGAAATGGAAAAAATCACAGCTGGAATGCCCGGTCTTTCCGGAATGCCCGGTCTTTTCTAATTTGACATTAGGAGAATTTTTCGAATGGAATATATTCTTCCGTTGCAAAAGCTGATCGAGGAATTTTGCAGACTCTCCGGCGTCGGACAAAAAACGGCGACACGCTATGCTTTTGCTGTTTTGGATATGGCAGAAGAGGACGCAAAATCTTTTGCTGATGCCATTATTGCCGCAAAGCGCGATATCAAAAAATGTGAGATTTGCGGAAACCTCAGCGATAAACCGATTTGTAATATTTGTGCAGATGAATCCCGTGATCACTCGTTGGTGTGTGTGGTGGAAGATGCAAAAACCGTTATGTCATTGGAAAAAGTGAAGGAATATAACGGCACATATCACGTCTTGGACGGTGCCATTTCCCCGATGGACGGCGTTACTCCCGATGATCTTCGAATCAAAGAGCTTCTCGCAAGAATTGCCAAAGGTGAGATTCGTGAAATTATCATTGCGACCAATCCGAATATTGAGGGCGAAACCACAGCAATGTATCTTTCCAAACTAGTGACACCGCTCGGGATCCGTGTGACACGCCTCGCTTACGGCATTCCTGTCGGCGCAGATCTGGAATATGCAGATGAAGTGACTCTTCTTCGCGCATTGGACGGCAGAAGAGATATTTGACAAAAAACGGCATGGATAAACATGCCGTTTTTCTTTTTGATTTGTGTAAAATATGAAAAATTTTAATCGTTAAATTCGACAAAAAAGAATAATAAATTTGTCATTTATGGAAAAAAATTTGTTTTTCACGAAAAATCACATGACAAATATTGACAAATTTTACACGCTGTGTTATACTGAATTTACCAAATACAGTAATTGTTGTACTACGGAGGTAATTTATATGAAATCCACAGGTATTGTAAGAAGAATTGATGAACTGGGACGAATTGTTCTCCCGATTGAAATCAGAAAAAACTTGACACTTGGAAGCCGTGACGCTGTGGAGATTTTTGTAAACGAAGATACCATCGTTCTCAAAAAATATGAACCCGCTTGTATCTTTTGCGGTAGCATGGATAACGCTTCGCTCTTTAAGGGCAGAATCATTTGCGACAAATGTCTTTCTGAATTGAAAAAAGCAGATCCTAAAAACGCAGATTCCTAATAAAATAGCAAAAGCCGATCTGAAAAGATCGGCTTTTATTTATGGTCATATTTTTTATTTTTATAAATTTTTCTTTTGTTTTTGAGAATATGGAATCTTGTTTTTGCGGCGTTGCGATATTTTTCGCGCATTTCGATCAAAACCGCAAGCGTTTTTTGGTCTTTTGGAAAAAGAAAGCGGAGCAGAACGATGGAAAGGACGACAGTGATGATTTTTTCCGGCGTAAATGGTAGCCATAGAAATGCCATATAAGCGCCCGAAACGGCAACAAGCCACGGAATCGAAAAATACGTTCCGATGGCCAAAACAAGATAGGACCAACCATTCGTAAAAAACCACGCGATCCCAAAACAAAGAAGAAGACGCGGATTTATCAGAAATCGAATCCATTTTTTCAATATTTCTTTCAGTCGTTGGCATTTCATTTTGTTTTCCTCGATTTTCTTTTTTCTATTTTACCATAGACTTACAAAAAAAGTTGTGTATTTTCTGAAAACATTTATGAAATTTTTGATGAATTAAAATTCATTTGCCGTGAGCTTGATGAGCAAATTGATATTGTCAGGCTGAACTTTTGCTTCGTTTGCGGCACGATTTCGACGAATTTCTCCGCATTTATCGCATTTATGAATAATAATGTATCCTTTTTTGGGATCGGGTTCCACTCTGATGGGGCGCAAAATGCCGCCGCAAGGATTCGCTCTGTCACCGGGATTGATATCTACATGCAAAGAGCAAAGGCATTTGGGACAATGATTGCGAGAACTGTAACCGAGCGGTTTGACTTCAAAGCCGCAGTTTTTACAGATGAAAGAATCGTCATTTTTGGAAAAGCGTTTTTGTTCCATGGAAAATCCTCGTTTCGAATATTTTATTTAATGATATCGCACGCAGGGCATTTTGTCAAGGGTGAAATTTTTATCATAACGAATCGACTAAAAAACAAACCCCTTTCGGCAAGCCGAAAGGGGGATAGTTCCGATATGGACTAAATTACTGCTGTTTCATTTCTGCATAGCAATCGCTGCAGTATACAGGTCTGTCATTGCTGGGCTGGAAGGGAACCTTTGCTTCTTTACCGCAACGAGCACAAGTTGTAGTGAAGAGTTCTCTTGCGGGTTTAGCTGCGTTTTTCTTTGCGTCGCGGCAGGGTTTGCATCTCTGGGGTTCGTTCTGGAAACCTTTTTCAGCATAGAATTCCTGTTCGCCGGCTGTGAAAACGAATTCTGCTCCGCAATCTTTGCATTTCAATGTTTTGTCCTGGTACATTTGTGTTTACCTCGCTTTGTAAAAATGGTTTTAATTTCGCCCTCAGCCGGACTCAGACCGACACCTTTGAAAACAACGCTCTTTAATTAAGCTACTTGGGCATATCAAAACAAACTTAACGGATTAAATTTGCTTTTTATATAAATCCCTGAAAAGGGAATTATAGCATATAGTGATTATAAAAGTTTCCGCAACTTTGCCTTGATTCTGTGAATGGCGTTGTCAATGGATTTTTTGGGCTTGGAGAGCGTCCTTGCCATGTCTGTATAGGACATATTGCCAACATATAGGGCGAATACGGATTTTTCGAAATCCGTGAGTGTGCCGTCAATTCTGCGATTCAGATTGCAAAGAGATTCTTGGTTGATAATGAGTTGCTCGGGAGAGATTTCGCCGGATTCCTCTGAGTCGGAATCTCGCGGCTTTTCAGGTTCCGAAGCCGGTACGTCATGAAAACAACGGATATAAGAAATCACGCGATTTCTCAAACATACTTTTGCGTAAGCACCGAAAGAAACGTGGCGGCTGGGATCATAAGCCAGCACCGCATTATAAAGTGCGATTGCAGCTTCCTGCTTCATGTCATCAGCTTCTGCCTCTGCAAAAGAAAATCCTTTGGAACAAGACTTTACTGTGCTTTCGATCAGAGGTGTATAGAGCCGATAGATCGCTTCAAAAGAGATGGGATTGCCTTTTCGGACATCTTGAAGCAAGGTGTCTATATTTGAGGTCACGGGATCACAACTTTCAATAATAGTACTCGTATACGAATTCTATTATACCACAAAATTATGATATGTCAAGCAAAATAATAAAAAAATTTAATAATTTTTATGAATTTTAAGGTGTTTGCTGTTTTATTTTTGTGTAGTATTGATAATGTTTTTTGAATTTAAGAAAAATGAATAAAAATAACACGAAAACTCCAATATACGATAAATGCCAGCCAATACGCAATCAAAAAACAACGCAAAAGAGAGTGAATCGTTTTTTGGACACCGCATTCTCTTCGCATGGCGCAAACCGTTGCCATGCAGGGCGCGTAAAGAAAACTGAAGCATAAAAAAGAAAGCGCTTGCGCATGGTTCATCACAGAAGAAATTCCTTCCGGAATTGTGATTTCGATCGAAGAAACGATGGCTTCTTTGGCAAAAAATCCTGCCGCGAGCGCGGCGATCAGTCTGCCGTCAGCAATTCCGATTGGTTTGAATAACGGCACAAGGAAGGCGCCGCATTTTGCCAGAATACTTTCATTTCCCGAGGCGGCGATTTGAAACGTCGGCGTAAAGGTCCCCAGAAAATCCACGATCAGACAAGAGAGAAAGACTACCGTTCCCGCTCGCACTAAAAACTCTTTTAGCTTTTGCTTTATTTCGCGTGTGACGTTAAACATATTGGGCATGCGGAATTTAGGTAATTCTAAACAAAGGGGCGGCGCTTCTTTGTTTTTTCTGTTGCTGAGCCACGTGGAAAATATAGCGGTAGCGATGCAGATGCAATAAATATAAAAAGCGATCAGTGCGCGATTTTTTTGAAAAAAGACGTTGATGATCAAAATTAGCGTGGGGAGTCTTGCGTTGCAGGGAATAAACGGAAGCGCAAAAATGACGGATTCTCTTTCTTTTTCTTCCAGTGTGACTGTGGACATGATAGCAGGAACGGTGCAACCGAAGCCGACGAGAAACGGAATGAAGGCTTTTCCGGAAAGTCCGAGCGGGCGTAGCGTGGTATCCATCACAAAAGCAGCGCGAGAAAGATAGCCTGAATCTTCCAAAACGGTGATGAGGAAAAAAAGAATTGCTGTTTGCGGTAAAAATGCGAGAACGGAGGTGATGCCGCGAAAGACCCCGTTAACGAGAAAATGGGAAAAGGTGTTGGATACGCCAAGTGCGATCAACGCTTCGTAGCATAGCCCCAAAAGTGAAGCAAAGCCTTTTTCGAGGAGTTTTGTGAAAAAATCACCGACTCCCGAAAACGTCAGAAAAAACACAGCATAAATAACGAGAAAGAAGAGCGGGACGCCAACATAGGGGCGACAGATCCATCGATCGATCCGATCGGTGAAAGTGTTTGAAGGTTTCTTTTGTGAGCTAACAAAATCAGCAAGATCTGCCGCTTTTCGATGGAGCGATTTGCTGTCTGTGACGGAAAATTTTTTCTTTGGCGGCTTGAAAAATTTTTCGCACTGAGTGAAAAGTTCACTTATTCCGCGTTTTTTTGCGGCGGATATGAAAAAAACGGGAATCCCCAGTGCTTTTTCCAATCTCTCTTTTTGAATTTGAAGTCCTTCTTTTTCAGCTTCGTCGATCATATTGAGAAGAAGAACAGTCGGTTTTTCAAGAGAGAGAAGTTGAAGCGTGAGAGGCAAGCTCCGCTCTAAATTCGTGGCATCAGCAATATTGAAAATGCAATCGTATTTTTCATTTTGCAAAAAGTTCGTCGCGACTTTTTCTTCGTTTTTTTCACTTCTTAGTGAATAGACGCCGGGAAGATCAATGATTTTTGCCGAAAAATTACGAATCTTTTTCATGGACTCTTCTTTAGGAGAAAACGTCACACCGATGCGGTTTCCGACAGCTTCTCCGCTTTGCGTAAGCAGATTGAAAAGCGTGGTCTTTCCACAGTTTGGTGTGCCGATGAGCACGATCTTAAAATCCTTTTCCATCATTTTTTCTCCGTTTTCTTTGGATTTATTTTCAAAATATACGGAGAAAACAAAATTTATGCGTATTATAGCTTTTTCCCTAAAATCTCCGCTGTGATTTGTTCGGAGAAAGCAAATTTCGTTTTGCCAATCTTAACGATCACGCGTTTTTTATCACGCAAAAAGAGAGAAAGCACAGCACCTTCAAAAAGTCCGAGGGACTCATAAAATCGCATACGGGCAGTGGTCGTCTGGATCGCGGTGATGAGGATTCGGTCATTTTCGACAAACTCAAATAGTCTTTTCATACATAATTTGACTCCTTTGGAAAAACTGAAAAAAGATGAAAAAAATTAAAAAAAGATGTTGACAAAACGGATTTCATCTGCTATAATAGTACACGTCCCAAGGGCAAGGCACTCCGAAATAGAGCGCCGAACACAAAATAAAGCATTGCGGCATCGCCAAGCGGTAAGGCAACGGACTCTGACTCCGTCATTACCTAGGTTCGA
>CAYXQF010000090.1:0-7809 GCA_964466625.1 uncultured Lachnospiraceae bacterium
CATCATAGGCATCTTCAGCATCAAGACATCCCGTTGCTTCATAGCCGCTATGATTCAAAAATGAACAGACCGAGCGGTTCAGATCGCGGTCATCTTCAACAACTAAAATCTTAAACATTTTTGCCTCCTTAAAAGGATGTTTTCACAAATATATTTTTATTTTACCACACAAATGTTAAAGTTTTGTTGCTGTTTTTATATTTCTATAAAAAATAAAAGCGAGCCGCTTTGTTTTCGACTCGCTTTTATCCTTATTTGTTTATCTTGTCTATGCGTGCTTTCGCTTCTGCTTCGCGCTTTTTTGCTTGCGCGATCTGCTCGTCGCGCTGAGCTTGCATCACAGCTTTGCGTGTTTCAGGTTTCCCCATCGCCTTGGCTTCTTCCCACTGTTCTTTGGATTCTGCTTTTGCTGCCGCCATGTTGGCCTTGTCAACTTCGTGCTGTGCTTTGGTGCTTTCTTTCATATCGGAAAATGCATTTTTGAAAAATGTTTTGATGCTCATACTTTTATCTCCTTACTGATTCATGATATTTTCGCTGAGTGCAAGGATCTCAGACGCGTATTTTTTCTTGCGAGATTCGAGAATATTTTTATAAATCGGATAGGTAAGAAGCGCCATGCCAAGTCCAGTAACACCGATGGCAATGCCGGGAACCATCGCACTTGCCATGCCGATTGTCAGACCGATGTCGGTCATGACAAGGCTCATGCCCGCTCCCATAACAATAGCGGAAATGCTTCCGAAGGTATAACCAAATACGTTTGCAGGGCGCTTTACTTTTGCATCAAGCGCACGAAGCGTGTCAAGCTCTGTAGATTCTTTTTCCATGTACTGCGCACGGATATGCTGTGCCATAAACTGTTTGTCGTTTTTGTTCATTGTAATTACCTCTCTTGATTTCTTTCAGTTTTTATGGCTATATCATACTGCGCTAATGTTTTCGATTTTTTTATAAAATGTTTTTGTTTTGTTAAAATGAATTTTCATATGAAAAATTTTAAAAAGCTACAGACTTAAGCATCGGATTTCTCGTTCGTCGCACCGAAGCTTTTTCGATAGGCAAGCGGCGATAGACCAAATCTCGCTTTGAATGTTTTGTCAAAATAACTACAACTGTTAAACCCTGTTTGAAAGGCAATTTCAGTGATAGGTAAATTTGTATTGGTCAAATGAATCTTTGCTTTTTCAAGCCGATATGCCAAAACATAGTCAGCAAAACAGCATCCGAAGCTTTTTTTGAATAAGCGACAGAAATAACTGTTATCCATATAGAATGAGTCTGCTACCGTGCGTGAGGTAATTACAGTCGGATAATGAACGGTTATATAATTCATTACGTTTTGGGCAAATGAATTTTTTGCTCGGTTTTGCAGATTGGGTGTGAAATATGCTCCTTTTTTCAAATGACAAAAAAGAAGTGATATATTTCCGACGGCTTCTAGTTCCCAACCTTGCTCATGACGTTCGCAAGCAAGACAAGCGTTTTCTATATATTCTTGAAGCTGTTTGGTATGCGGAGATTCTTTGGAAACGAAATGTTTTGTGGATAGCGTATGCTCTTCCAATCCGATTTTTAATTCCATATCGCACTGTATCTTTAAGTCAAAACATATGCAATTATACGAAGTGATCGCATTTTCCGAAGTTTTGGCGCGGTGAATCGAATACGGCGGAATGATCAGAATATCCCCTTTTTCCACAAAATAATGATGAGAGTCAATATAAAAATCGGCAGAGCCTTCCGTCATAGAAATCAACTCGATCTCTCTATGTTGATGCGAAATGACCTCTTTGACACGACCACCGGAATCGGCTCTGTATATCGCAAATGGAATCGTCGTGTATCTTTCCTTGAATTCATCTTTGAACATTTTGCCCTCTGTGTCAATATAGTTAAATTTTATATCAAATTTTTGATAGAATTTGCATGAAAAGTTCGATTATAATTATAATTAGAAATACTAACTTTGTCAAGGTTGCAGGAGTGCTTATGAAAAAATTTGCAATTATTTATGGTTCCTTAAAAACGAATCTTCAAAAAAGAGCCGTAGAAGAACTGACGTCGATCTTACTTGATTACACATTCGAATACCCACTTTGTATCAAATACGAAGAGAATTTGGAAGTTTCAAATTATAAATGCATCTATATCGGCACAAAAGAAAGCAATCCCTATATACGCAAAGCATCTAAGGCAGACCTTCCAAAAGCGGAAGCATACAGAATCCAAGTCATAAACAGCACGATTCTTATAGAAGGCTCCGACGATTCCGGCGTACTCTATGGTGTTCTGGATCTTTATAACAAATATATCGTAAAATACGAGCATCCAAACACCGACCAATATTGGGTTAACTTTTTGACCAAGGACAAGCTACCTGATTTTGAATATGCCTCCTATCCTTCGATCAAGGAAAGAGGTCTTTGGACATGGGGGCATGTGATATACGATTACCGCGGCTATCTGGATCACATGATGAAGCTCAAAATGAACAGCGTTATCATTTGGAATGATTTTGTTCCGACAAATGCAGACGAGATCGTCGACTACGCACATGCGCGCAATATAAAGGTGATCTGGGGATTTTCTTGGTTATGGGATACGGATTGCAATCAGGTTGACCTCAATAACCTAAAGGAATCCGCTGAGAAAATCTTTCAAAAATATGAAACGGAATATGCTCATATCGGCGGAGACGGTATCTATTTTCAAACATTCACGGAGTTACATAAAGACCATATTGGCGATATATGTATAGCGGAGGTTGCGGCGAATTTTGTTAATGATACTGCGGTGCTCTTTTACAACAAGTATCCCGAAATGGAGCTGCAGTTTGGATTGCATGCGACTTCTGTAAAAAACAAATTGGAATTCATCCAGAATGTAGATCCACGTATTCGTATCGTTTGGGAAGATTGCGGTTCTTTCCCTTTTTCGTACGTTCCGTCAGATGTCTGCGATTTTGAAAAAACCGAAGAATTTGTGCGCAAGACAGCAAATCTCCGAGGTGCTCACGAGCATTTTGGTGTTGTCACCAAAGGACTTGTGAAGCTTGATTGGTCACAGTTTGAACACTTGAAGGCACCTCATTGTCTCGGGATCAGCTCTGAATATATGAAAAAGGATCGGATCGAGCGCAAAAGGAAAATTTGGCGATATATTCAGGCAGAATGGCTTGTCCATGCGGATAAAGCTTATGAAATGGTGTGTGAGATGTGTCGTTTAAGAGCGGGAGATTTTTCAGCGTTCGCACTCGTTGAGGACGGAATGTTTGAAGAAAACGTTATGTATCCCGTTGCTCTTTATGCCGAAATGCTTTGGGATTGCAACACAGATATCAATACATTAAAAAGAGAGGTTGCGCTCAGAAGCTATGTCAGCTTCGCGTAGAGAGGAAGTTATTATGAATTACAGAGAACAACTGATTAAAAATATTTTGCCGTTTTGGTTGGAACACGCTATGGACCATGAGAATGGCGGTATCTACACTTGTCTGGACGAAGAAGGTGTGATTTACGGACAAGACAAAAGCGTTTGGTTTCAGGGACGCGCGCTGTGGACCTTCGCCAAGGCTTATAACGTCATTGATAAAAACCCTTTATATCTGGAAGCGGCGAAGAATCTTTATGAATTTTTACCGAAATGCAAGGATTCGGACGGCAGAATGTTCTTCACTGTCACAAGCGACGGCAGAGGGATTCAAAAAAGAAGATATTATTTTTCCGAAACCTTTGCGGCGATCGGTTGTGCGGAATATTATCAGGCAAGCAAAGATCCTCGTGCTTTGATGGACGCACGATATTATTTTGACGTTGCTTACGATTGCTTTACAGGGAAAAGATACACCGCGCCTAAATTTAATCCTGAAACCTGTAAGTTGAAAGCGTTGTCGCCCATTATGATTATGCTTTCTACAGCGCAAACCATGCGTGCAATTGACAAAGAACAGCAAGCGCGGTATGCAAAAATAGCCAAGGAATGTTTATATGACATTCTCGACGGCGGCTTTTTGACAGAAAAAGCACTTCTGGAAAACATATCTGTTGACGGAAAAACCGTTGATACGCCAACGGGACGAATCGTTAACCCCGGACATTCCATGGAGGCTGCGTGGTTTGTCATGCTGGAGGGGCTTTTGACCAATGATAAACGAGCGATCGAAGCAGGCAAAAAAATCATAGATCTGACAATGCCGATCGGTTGGGATCCGGCACATGGAGGTATCATCGCTTTCACCGATGTTTCCGGTAAGCCACCTGTGCAGCTTGAATGGGACATGAAGCTTTGGTGGCCTCAATGCGAAACTATGATCGCCGCACGTTTGGCATATACTCTTTTTCAGGAAGAAAAATATCAGAAGATGTATCAAACCACGAAAGATTATTGCGAGCGATATTTTGTCGATCAAAAATATGGAGAGTGGTACGGCTACTTGCATTATGATAATAAGCCTTCTACCACATTGAAGGGAAATATTTTCAAAGGACCGTTCCATATTCCCAGACTTTATATGATCATGGCAATTCTGGATAGCGGTGCTTCTATGGAAGAATACGCAAGATAATAATTTTTTCGACATATTTCTTTTATATATGATGATTTCAATTGAAAAATTGTTTTTATTATGTTATACTATATTTTAGAAAGATATGAGACGAAGATCAGAGCTCGATAATCTTTAAAATTAAGGAGAGAAAACAACTATGCTTTCATCAGAAATCATCACAACTTACACAGCGATATTAAAGGACGAAATGCGTCCTGCCATGGGTTGCACAGAGCCGATCGCCATTGCGTATGCTGCTTCCATTCTTACCGATGTGCTTGGCGGCAGAGCGGCTGAAATTTCCGTTGGACTTAGCGGAAATATCATCAAAAACGTTAAAAGTGTTGTTGTTCCTGCCACGGGAGGAATGCACGGAATCGAAAGCGCTGTCGCCGCAGGTGTTATTGCCAATGCCTATCGTCAAAAGCTTGAGGTCCTTGGTGCTTTGCAGGAAAAGGATATTGCCGAGATCGTTGAATATAAGGAAACTTGTAAAATAAGCATACGCGAACTGAATACCAAATGCAGTTTTGATCTTCATCTGATCGGTAAACTCGACGGTAATGTTGCCGGTGTCCGAATCACGGGAAATCACACCAACATTGTAGAGGTGACGTTAAACGGCGCTTCCCTGCTTGATAAATATTGTGATACCCGAGGAGAAGACTCGACCGCTGACTATTCAAAAGAACGCGGTGAAAATTTACTTAACGTTCGGGATATTGTGGCGTTTGCTGAGGAGGTTCAGCTTGATGAGCTTCGTCCTTATTTGGAAAGACAGATTGAGTTGAATATGGCAATTGCTGAAGAAGGCTTAAAAAATTCCTACGGTGCCTCTATCGGTCAACTTTTGCTTCAAAGCGGCAACGCTGATACGTTGAGAAAGGCTAGGGCTTATGCAGCTGCAGGTTCGGACGCGCGAATGAGCGGGTGTGAACTTGCCGTGTGTATTATTTCCGGAAGCGGAAACCAAGGCATTACCGCTTCGGTCCCTGTCATTATTTATGCGAGAGAATGTGGTATTGACCATGAAACTTTGCTCCGAGCTTTGATCGTATCGAACCTTGTTACCGTACATCAAAAATCGGGAATCGGTTGTTTGTCTGCGTATTGCGGTGCGATCAGTGCCGGTTGCGGTTGCGGAGCCGGTATCGCCTTTTTGCTCGGCGGAAAATATCAACAGGTAGCGCAAACCATCGTAAATGCTGTAGCGATCTTGTCCGGTACGATATGTGACGGCGCAAAGCCCTCTTGTGCTGCTAAAATCGCAATGGCTGTTGAGGCAGGAATCCTTGGCTACAACATGGCAAAAACAGGAAGACGATTCTACGGCGGAGATGGAATCGTAACGAAAGGTGTCGAGAATACCATTCGTAATATCGGAAGACTAGCTCGCGAAGGCATGGAAGAGACCGATAAAGAAATTATAAAAATCATGCTTGAACAATAATATGAAAAAACCATCGAGGTGATAAAATCCGATTTCCTCGATGGTTTTTTCATATTGTTTCGTTATTTTGACCAAGATGATTTTGGGCATTCGATCTCACTCTGTCCAAAAGGAAGCAGCTCTCCCCCGTTTTCATAACAAACGTATTTTTTACCGAACACAACGTCCGTCACCGTTTCCTCGCACTTCAAATCGGCGAAATACAACGGCGAGTCCGCATTCTCGTTACCAAAACACTGAAAATAGAAACTTTTTCTTTGCTTTCCTGCATCTCCGAATATTGGCTCATAAACCGTGTAATTAAAAGCATATTCTGTCCATTTATCCTTGCTTGTGATTTCGTTATAGATCGCTCTGTGATAATCTGCGATCTTCGATGAACGTTCGGAGCAATGATTCAAGCCAAAGCTGATGTATCTTGAATTCGTGTCATATACCTTGAAGCTTACACGAAAACATCTTCCGATATCCGTTTCATCAAGAACACCGTTTTTGATCACATCGTCGCAGAAAAGCGCATTCGCAGGATATGAATAAAATGTTTCTGTCGGATATTTTTCGCAGATCGGAAAACCGTTTATAGCGATTGCTTTTTCTCCGTCCGAAGTGATTGCCTCTTTAGTATCAACAGAATCGCAAGGTGTGACCTGCAAAGATTTTTTTGTCACTTGTGCTTTTTTCTCACTTTTCAGCATAAACCGTTCATCAGTCAGCGTGCCAAGATCCGTTATATCTATTCTGTACCACCCATTGCCGCAAACGTTGACTGCACCAATGCGCTCCCCTTTCGAGGTGTATGCACAAACGGTATTTACTGCGTTATTTTTCACTTCAAAAGCAAGATATCTCCTGTCACCTTTGGCTTTGATTTCAAGTGCTGTATCCACAAAGCTTGCTTCACCTTCGCCGAAATCAATACCACAAGTGAATTCACTTTGGAGCGGTTTGCCGTTATCACCCTTGAGGGAACCTGAGACAAAAAGTGTGTGTTTCCCATATATAATCTCATCGGGTGTAAACGTCCATTCCACGCCGCCATAGTGGGAGGTGAGTTTTCCTGCAAGCATCTTGCCGTGCTTATCGTAAATCTTTATCTTTGCCGCCTCCAAGTCACCTACGCTTCCCGAAAATAAAACTGTCACAGATACGGGAAAATCGTAGCGATTCACTTTTGCCGAAACTACCTTGACCGCATCGTTTTTAAGACAATAACCTGCAAAATCAAAAAACGCCTGATAGCTGTCCACGCCGTAAAGCAGATCCTCGTCGTGAACGAGTGTATGCCCAAGCGGCACTTCAAGCCACATAGTCGGAATATCGTATATCCTCCCAAGATTCACCAAGGCGTTAGAAGTAGAATAACAACTTTGATCCTGCCTATTGCAAGAAACAAACATCGGACAATGTCCTTCCGAAACAGAAAAATAGGTTGCTCCGCAAGAAGAATAAACAAAATTTGCACCACCGAAGATCTTCTCACCATGATAAGATAACCAGGGCTGTTTTTCTCCGCCATGGATACCGTCGCAGATTTCGGTATCACCATTTTCATATCTTGTTTCACCGTGATGCCCTGAAAACATTCTTCTCGGTGGCATCGCGTCGGGATCCTTTTCTCCGAGGAAAGTCATCCAGCCACCCTTGGAATTTCCATATACGCCGATTGCCTCTGTATCAAAACAAAATCTTTTATCGCTGAGCGTAAGATAACGAATCAATCGCATTGCCGCCGTATCAGAAAAATCATTATAATGCTTTAGAGATGAGCGAAATGAGAAGTAGCAAAATCTCATTATGAAAAAAGTGCGCG
>CAYXQF010000091.1:0-7646 GCA_964466625.1 uncultured Lachnospiraceae bacterium
CTCGTTGTTATTTTTGACAGATAATCCACGCGGAAGAGATTTTCGGCGGAGAAACCCGCCGCAGATTCCACGAAGCGTGTCTTGTTGTTTTATCGCTTTTATGCTATACTATTGGTGAAAGTAAAGGAGGTATGACAATGACAGCACCCTTGGAATTTGGAAAAAGAATCGCGGATCTCAGAAATGAGAAAAAACTGACGCAGGCAGAGCTTGCGGAACTTTTGAACGTGAGCACGCAAGCGATCTCAAAATGAGAGACAGGTGCAGGCTTTCCAGATGTTCAAACGATACCGCAGATCGCGCATGTATTGGAAACTACAACAGATTATCTTTTTGGCTGTATAAAAAAACAGCAAAAGATTCGAGTTTACAATGCTTATGGCAGGAATTCTCGCACACAACGATACTACAGCGAAGAAGATCTCAATGATAACTATTTGAAAAACGGTTGGCGGATCGCGAGTTATTCGCTTGCCAGCGAACAAGAGAATACGATTTTGGTTGTTGTTTTGGAACGAGATGATTAAAATCGCAAGCACAAAGCTCCTGCCTGCATGGGTCGGAGCTTTTCTTTTTTATCTTAGTGACGTGGATACACACGTCTTTACAATTTCGTGAAAACGTGCTATAATACTAAATAATAAAATGATAAAGAGGTGTTTTCCATGAGTAGATATGCAATTTACGGCGCAGGTTCTCTTGGCACGGTGCTTGGCGCTTATATCACAAAAAACGGCGGTGAGATCGATCTTATCAACAGAAATCGCGCACATGTCGCAGCACTTCGGGAAAAAGGCGCTGTGCTCAAGGGTAGTGTGGAAATGCAAGTTCCCGTTCACGCATTGACGCCTGATGAAATGAGCGGAAAATATGACGTGATCCTTCTGATGACCAAGCAACAGCATAATGTGGAGGTTGTCACAATGCTGAAGGATTATCTTTCCGAGGACGGTGTGATCGTGACGCTTCAGAATGGCTTGCCTGAACCGAAGATCGCGGAGATCGTTGGCACTTCCCATACGATGGGATGCGTGGTGGAATGGGGCGCGACGCTTTCGGAACCCGGTGTTTGTATTTTGACAAGCTCGCCTGACAGTCTTTCTTTCCATATGGGTAAGATGGACGGTATTTCCGATGAACAGTTTATGCGCGTGAAAAATTTGCTTGAACTCATGTGTTCCGTTCATGAGGAGAAAAATCTGATCGGTGCGCGCTGGTCGAAACTTCTCATCAATGCTACGTTTTCCGGGCTTGGCACGGTCGTTGGCGGCACGTTTGGCGACGTTTCCGAGAAAAAAGCGGCGCGCAAGATCGCTGTTCGTTGCATGAAGGAATGTATCGACGTCGGTCGTGCAACGGGGGCGGAATTCGTTCCGGTGCAGGGAAAGGATATCACGAAGCTCTTCTATTATAAAAATGCGGCAAAAAGAATTTTTGCCACACTTCTCATTCCGATCGCAATGAAAAAGCATCGCGCGATCGAGCCTTCCATGCTGCAGGACATCAAAAACGGAAAACTTTGCGAGGTGGACGCGATCAACGGCATCGTTTGCGCTTGCGGTAAAGAATACGGCGTTGCCACACCCATCAACGACCGCATCGTGGAAGTGATCAAAAAGATCGAAACGGGAGAATTGAAGGCGACAGACGAAAATATTCGTCTTTTTGACGATCTTCTTTGAACTTTGATATGAAAAGTTTTGAAAAAAAGACTGCGAATTTTCGCGGTCTTTTTCTTTATACAAGAGAATACTATTGAATTTTTCGCCTCATTATGCTATACTGGATAAAAAAGATAATGCGCAGGAGGAAAAATTTATGTCTACCGCAAAGATTGTATCGTTTAATATCCGCAACGTCTGGCTTTGGAGAAAAGAAGGTGTGAATTGTTTTGTTTTTCGTGCCGGTCTTATTTATGAGAAGATCAATCGTGAAAAGCCTGATGTGATCGCTTTTCAAGAGATCATGCCAAGTCACTTGGAGCTTCTCCAAAAGATGCTTCCTGAATATGAATTTTTCGGTCAATACCGCAACGCAGATTACACCGGAGAAGGACTTTACACCGCGATTCGAAAGGAATCTTTCTCGATGATCGCTTATGAAACGTTCTGGATCAGCCCCACACCGTATGTTCCCGGTTCCCGTTTTGAAGATCAGAGCGAATGTCCGCGTATTTGCGTTGTCACGCATGTTCGCCATAAGGAAAGCGGAAAAATGTTCCGCCTTTATAATATTCACCTCGATCATATTTCCGACAAGGCACGCATTGAAGGAATCCAATGCGTTTTAAAACAAATGGAAGGCTTCAATGCGAAGGTGACGTTGCCTTCCTTGATTTTGGGTGACTACAATGCACGTCCCGAAAGCGAGACGATTCGTTTCTGCAATGAGCACAAAGATCCCGTGATCAAGGACGTCACATCTCATATTGAAAACACTTGTCATAGTTACGGCACAGAAGTGCAAAAGATCGACTATATCTACGTTTCCGAAGATATAGAAGATGCCGTTTTGGAATCGGGTATTTGGGATACGAACTTTAATGGTATTTACCTTTCTGACCATTATCCCGTTTATATTAACGTAGATCTTGATAAATTCTAAAAGATAAAAAGCTGCACCGATTTTTTGAAAAATCGGTGCAAATTTTTTCTGTTTTTGTGACCTCTTCCCATTCTTTTCTGTATATTTAAGCGAAGACGGACGAAAGGAGATAAGACATGACAGATGAAAATATTGTGAGTCTGTATTGGGATCGAAGCGAAAATGCTTTGCATGAAACCGAAAAAATGTACGGACGTTATTTTCGTTATATTGCCGGCACGATCGTGAAAAACGAAGAAGATGCCAAAGAGATCGTAAATGACGCATATCTGAAAGCATGGCAATTGATACCGCCCGAAAGACCGCTCCGCTTGAAAGCTTTTATCGGGAAGATTACCCGCCAGCTTGCGATCAATCGCTTGGAGAAAAACACGGCACAGAAGCGCGGCGGCGCAGAATACGATCTGGCGCTTTCGGAGCTTGCGGAGTGTATTCTGCAAGATGGCGAAGGTGAGGATATCGGCGACCTTCTCGCTTTGCAGGAAGCCTTGAATCGGTTTTTGCGTGATTTGCCGCAGGATACGAGAAGAATGTTCATTCAGCGTTATTGGTATATGTGCTCGATCGCCGAGATCGCAGAAGAATTTTCAGCCAGTGAAAGCAAAGTGAAAATGCAGCTTTTGCGCACAAGGGAAAAGTTCAGAGAATTTTTGAAAAGGGAGGGGTTTGAAAGATGAAAGCAAAGAATATTTTGGACGCGATGGGCGGCATTGATGATGAACTCATTTTAGATGCGGCGCCTATAGAAAAAACAAAAAAGAAAATTACGTGGCACCGTTACGGGGCGATGGCGGCTTGCCTTGCCTTGGTCACGGCAGGCGCGCTTGCGGTGAGTATGCCGTTTATTTCACAAAGCATTGAGCCGGGACCTTCCGAAACGACGACCGCCTTTGATGTTTCCCGATATACGTTTGCGGAATCGCAGGGGATTTTTGGTATCAAGAGAAACGAGGAATTTTCTAATGCATTATATATGTCTGATTGGCTTGTCAATGTGATTCAAGATGAATTTTATGAGAACTATCTCTCGAGCCGTGTGATCAACGCATTTTATGTTGGTGAGATGCTTGATACTGTGACCGTGAAATCTTCTTGGCACCATCGCGTAGGTGAAGAAACGGATATCGAATATTTACAAGCGGAAATTTATGAGATCCGAGGTGTGGACCCCACGGCGGCTGTTTGCCTGCGCTATATTGACAAAGGCTCTTCCTTAACAACTACACATTATTATACGTTTATCAACACCGAGTTTGCACCGTCAACGCTTGGCGAATTTTTCGAAGCATTTGCCGCTGAAAAATATTTTTCTGTGGAAATGAGCGCTTTGATTGACAGCATTGTCTATGGGGAAAATGAACTTATTTATCATCAATATCAGTATGATGAAATGGTGGCAAACAAAATTGCAGAAAAACTTCTTTTGTGCGATGCAAAAACTGAGATATTGACCGACGAAGCACATGAAGAAATCATCAAAAATTGCACCAAACAAGCACGGATCCGTTATGATCTGCCGTCCACAGGTATCGTAAGCGGTCTTTTTTACGTTACAGATAACGGATATCTTTTGCATGTTTGGAACGAAACAGCTTATTATTATGAAATCGGCGCGAAGACGGCAAGAGATATCATTGGCATCATTTGTGAGGGCGAACCATATCAGGCACCTTCCGAAGATATGACGGTGACGTATACTTCCGGTGTTTGTGAAACTTCTGCCGCGGCGGAACCGGTAAACGAATGACCTGTGTTTTCATGAATATAAAAAATACCTGCCATGAAGTGGCAGGTATTTTTCTTCTTAAAGCCCCAGGATCAGCTTTGCTTTGAGCACAGCAGTCTGTGTTTTTGCATCCGTGATCTTGTTATCAAGAATCATCTGAACGACTTCTGTAAAAGGAAGTTTAACAACGTCCAAAAATTCGTCTTCATCGAGTTCTTGTTCGCCCTTTTTCAGTCCCGTGGCGATGAACATATGAATGTTTTCGCTGAGAATTGCAGGGGAAGGATAAAGCTCACCGATGAACGTATATTTTTCTGCGGTGTAACCGGTTTCTTCGCGGAGCTCGCGTTTTGCCGCTTCCAAATGGTCAAATTCACCTTTATCAAGCTTGCCTGCGGGAATTTCCCAAATAACTTCATCGAAAGGATAGCGGAATTGACGTTCCATGATGATTTCGCCTTCGTCTGTAACGGGAACTACGCAAACAGCACCGTTATGAAGCGCAACCTCGCGTGTTGCTTTGGCGCCGTTGGGAAGTTCGACGGTGTCGCGGACAAGATGAACGATATAGCCGTCAAAAATTTCTTCGCGCGCGATCTTTGTTTCTTTCAGTTCGTTATAAAGTTTTTTGCAATCTTCTGTCATACAAAATCCTCTTTTCCAAATAAAAGTTTTTCAATCATTATTATACACCAAGCAAGGGAATTGCGCAAGTGGGATACGCTGTTTTCTTCACTTTTATCACGGTGTCGGGTGCCTTTTTTTGAAACAGATAACTTGACTTTTGATGGTAAAAATGATATATTGAAAAAAACGCATGCAAGCTCTTGCAGAAAGGAATTTAATAATGATCGTTACAAAAGAAATAGGAACCGTTTTGTCGGATACAACAATGACATCTCCCATATATATTAATGTGCGAAAAGAACCTTTTCGTCTTTCCGGTTTTTCGGAGCCGTACTGCCGTGTTCCGTCAGAAGTTGCCGATGCCACGAGTGAGTGTGTATCTCGTCTTGCGAAGGTGACGGCAGGTGGCAGAGTTTGCTTCCGCACGACTTCTGATTTTGTTGTTGTTCACGGAGAACTCGGCGAGGTGTCGAATACTTATAACTCTTCTCCGGTTGCGTGCAGCAGTTTTGATATTTATATGAAGGAAAACGGAAAGTATTGTTTCCGCGGTATGTTCATGCCTTCTCAAGGAGAAGGAAAAAGCTATGTGGAAAGCAGACTCAAATATCACAACGATCATATGAAGGATATCATGATCTATTTCCCGCTCAATGCTGAGATCAAGGAACTTTATATCGGTCTGCGCGAGGGAAGCGAATTGGATTACGCTTCGCCGTATACGCACGAAACGCCGATCGTTTTTTACGGTTCGTCCATCGTTCACGGTGGCGGTCTGCGCCCCAGCTCCCCTTATACGGCAGTGCTTTCGCGCCGTTTGGATAGCGAATATATCAATCTTGGTTTTGGCGGAGGCGCTTTGGCAGAGCCTGCTATCATAGATTATATGGCAGGACTTGATATGAGCGTTTTTGTTTATGACTATGATCACAACGCGCCGACTTATGAACACCTTGAAAAAACACATTATGAGGGATATAAACGTTTTCGTGAAAAACAGCCGAGCACCCCTATCATCATGGCGTCGCGTCCTGATTATTGGAGTCTCAATTATACGATTCCTCAAGTGTCAAATATGGAAGAGAATGAAAAGCGCCGCAAGTTGATTGAAAATAATTATCTGCGTGCGCTTTCGGAAGGGGACACGAACGTGTACTTTGTAGACGGCTCAAAAATGTATCCCGAAGAATTTCGTGATGATTGCAGCTCAGACGGCTGTCACCCCAATGATCTTGGCTATCATTTTATGGCAAATGCTTTCGAGAAAGTTCTTGCACCGCTTTTGAAAAAATAAAGAAATCAAAAAATCCGACAGATTTTACTGTCGGATTTTTTAGCAATTTTATTTCACACCGCGAAGCACCATGGTAAGAGAAGTGTAAGTGTCCCATTGTTTAATGCCTGCATCATAAAGCGCGAGTCTCTTATCGTGTCGCTCGTTTATGAGTCGCTTCATCTCGGCGATCTCGTCTTTTGTGACAAGCGCGCCTGCCGTTTTTTCTAAACAATCTATGCCGCAAAGTGCAGTTGCTCGGAAAGAATCAAGGATCTTTCTTGTGAAATCAGGCGAATAATTGGGATTATCCGGTGTCAGATTGATCGTGAGGTATTCGGTTGAAATATTTGTGAAGCCGTGTGTTGCCATTGTCAACGGCATTTCTTGTTCGGTTTGCGGAAAGGCACATACGGCACATTTTTTGTCTGTTTCTTCACAAATTTTTTCGGTTCGTTTCCAGATCTCTTTTTCAAAGTCGGTGATTTCGGCAGCGCATGGTGCTTTGTGTGCGATCCCTTTTCTCGCGGAAAGAACAAGACAAACGCCGCCCTTTTTTAATACGCGATATTGTTCGCCGTAGAATTTTTCAGGGTCAATATGCTCAGATACGGTATTGGAGATTGTCACGTCAAAGCTTTCATCGGCGAAGGAGAGCGCGGTTGCATCATCTTCCAAAAACGTGATATGAGGTGCTTTTTCTTTTGCAAACCGAATGAAATTCGTATCTCTGTCTGTACCGATGACAGTCGCTTTCGGATACCAGCGCGCGAGTGAATCAGAGAGCGCACCGGGGCCACAGCCGATCTCAAGGATCCTTTTTTTATCATCGATTTGGAATGCTTTGGTGTATTTTTCCTGAAAAAGATCGGAAAAACGGAGCGTGCGCGATTGATAGAGAACTTCTTCTCCTTGAACGAAGGTTGACCATAACGTATTCATAAGCATTTCCTTTCTGGCTTTGTTGATGTTAATAATAGTATAACATAGAAAGAGAATCAGGTCAATCAACCGCTGGTTCATCTGTAAACTCTTGCGCTTTTTCAAAGAAGTATTTGACAAGAAAAGCGCTATGTGATACAATAAAAAAGTAATCAAAATATATGGAGGTTTTTTATACATGGAATACTACGCAAATATCAGCAAAATCAAATATGAAGGCAAAGAGTCCGCAAATCCTCTTGCTTTTAAGTATTATAATCCCGACGAAGTGATCGCAGGCAAGACAATGCGCGAACATCTTCGTTTCGCAATGTCTTATTGGCACACCATGTGCGCAGAAGGCACCGATATGTTCGGTGTTGGTACGATCGACAAGTCTTACGGTGCCGATGACGTGATGACACAGGCAAAAAACAAAGCTTATGCTGCTTTTGAGCTCATGGAAAAGCTTGATATCGACTATTTCTGCTTCCA
>CAYXQF010000092.1:0-7360 GCA_964466625.1 uncultured Lachnospiraceae bacterium
AGTTGGCGACGAAGTTGAACTCGTTGGTCTTTCTGAAGAAAGCCGCAAGACAACCGTTACCGGCGTTGAAATGTTCAAGAAACTTCTTCCCCAGGCAGAAGCAGGCGACAACATCGGTGCGCTTCTCCGTGGTATCCAGAAGAACGAAATCGAAAGAGGTCAGGTTCTCTGCAAACCCAACTCTGTTAAACCCCACACCAAATTCACTGGTCAGGTTTACGTTTTGACTGAAAAAGAAGGCGGCCGTAAGAAACCCTTCCTTGCTGGTTACAGACCTCAGTTCTACTTCAGAACAACTGACGTTACCGGTGTTATCGGTCTTCCTGAAGGCGTTGAAATGTGCCGTCCCGGCGATAACGTAGATATGACTGTTGAACTCATTTCTCCTATCGCTATGGAAAAAGGTCTCCGTTTCGCTATCCGTGAAGGCGGTAGAACCGTAGGTTCCGGCGTTGTTGCTGAAATCATCGAATAATTCAAGTTTTACTTGATTTATAGAAAAGGGGTGCCAAACGGCACCCCTTTTTGCATATATTCTATTTTAACATCACGCGGGTACTGCCCGCGCTATACTTTGGGGGTTGGTGAAATTCCACATCGGCGGTAAAGTCCGCGAGCTTTTTGCAGAACAGGTGTGATTCCTGTACCGACGGTTACAGTCCGGACGAGAAAAGATGAAAAAGATGTTCCTATGTTAGAATGTCTCCCCATTTCCTTTTTCGGAAATGGGCTTTTTGTTTTTTGGTGACACCCCCTTTTTTATAAAGGAGTCATTTCATGAAAATCAAACAAAAAATCAGCACGAGAACGATCACTTCCGTTGCGATCCTTTCTGCGATCTCAGCGGTGCTCATGTTCTTTGAGTTTTCGGTTCCGCTGGTGCCGTCCTTTTTGAAATTCGATTTTTCGGATTTTCCCGCGCTTCTCGCTTCTTTTGCCATTTCACCGGTGGCAGGTGTCGTTGTGGAATTGATCAAAAACGTTTTGCATCTTCCGTTTTCTCATACGGGCGGTGTCGGTGAGCTTGCGAATTTTCTCGTGGGTTCCGCGCTGGTTCTCCCGGCAGGGATCGTTTACCGCTTTGTGAAGACAAGAACCGGTGCGCTTATCGGTTCGGCGGCAGGCGCTGTGGCAGCATCGCTTGTCAGCTTGCCGGTCAATTATTTTATTACCTATCCGTTCTATGCGATGGCGCTTTTCGGCGGTTCGATGGAAACGATCCTCGATCTTTATCGTCTTATCTTGCCTTCGGTGGATAGTCTTATTGGCGCACTTCTTATTTTTAATTTGCCGTTCACTTTTGTGAAGGGCGTGATCTGTTTGGCGCTTACTTTTTGCACATATAAGCATCTTTCTCCGATTTTAAAGGGTAAAAAAGGCAAAAAAGAGACGTCAAAATCTGCTGATTGAACAAAAAATACGCGAAAAATATTCTTTTTTTCGGAAATAATGTAGAATTTACAAATACCTATTGCAATTTCTCTTGCTTTATGCTATACTATCATGGTGTTAAGACTTATCAAGAGTGGCAGAGGGACTGGCCCTGTGAAGCCCGGCAACCTGTATTATTCAAGGTGCTAAATCCCGATAGATGAGTGTTTGTGAATTTGCTTGCTCGCTTTCGGGATACGAAGGCGAGTTTTTTTGCGCACTCATTATGAAACAGAAAGAAAAGGAGTACAATTTTATGGCAAAAAGATATTTTTCCAGCGAGTCCGTAACAGAAGGACATCCCGATAAACTCTGCGACCGCGTTTCCGATTCCGTTCTCGACGCGATTCTCGCACAGGATCCCACCGCAAGAGTAGCTTGCGAAACCACAGCAACCACCGATTTCATCATGGTTATGGGTGAAATCACCACCACTGCAAAATTTGACGTGGAAAAGACCGTTCGCGATGCGATCGAATACATTGGTTACAATAAACCCGAATATGGCTTCAATGCTTCCACTTGCACATTTGTAAACCGTATCCACAAGCAGTCTCCCGATATTGCGATGGGCGTTGACAAATGTCTCGAAGCAAAGACCGGTGAACAGAACGATAAATATGACGTTGGCGCAGGTGACCAGGGTATGATGTTCGGTTACGCTTGCGATGAAACCGAAAACTTGATGCCTCTTGGCTATGCGCTCGCAACCAACATGGCAAAACAGCTCACCAAAGTTCGTAAGGACGGCACTCTTACATACCTCCGTCCCGATGGCAAGACACAGGTTACTGTGGAATACGATGGCGAAACTCCCGTTCGTCTTGAAAACGTAGTTGTTTCCACCCAGCATGATGAAGACGTTTCTCTCGAACAGATCCGCGCGGATATCATCGAAAATGTTATCAAACCCATCGTTCCCGCAAGCTTTATCGATGAAAACACCAAGATCTACGTAAACCCCACAGGCCGATTCGTTATCGGCGGTCCTCAGGGTGACAGCGGTCTTACCGGCCGTAAGATCATCGTTGATACCTACGGCGGTTACGGCAGACACGGCGGCGGTGCTTTCTCCGGTAAAGACCCGACCAAAGTGGACAGAAGCGCTTGCTATGCGGCTCGCTACGTTGCGAAAAACATCGTTGCGGCAAAGCTTGCGAAAAAATGTGAAGTTCAGGTTTCCTATGCGATCGGCGTAGCAACTCCTCTTTGCATCAACGTGAATACCTTTGGTACTGGTGTAATCGCAGACGAAGAGATCGCAAAGATCGTTTCTGAAACGGTTGACCTCCGTCCCGCAGCAATTATTGACTATTTTGAACTCCGCAAACCCATTTATGCACCTCTTTCTGCTTATGGTCACTTCGGCAGAGAAGAGCTTGGCGTGAAGTGGGAAAAGACGGATATCGCAGAAATTCTCCGCGAAAAAGCAAATATTTAAATTTTCTATAAAGATTTCACAAAATAAGCCTCCTTTTCATAAGATGTAATATATCTTCTGAAAACGGGGGCTTCTTATGAAAGAAATTCTGGTCGCGTTTTTCAGCGCAGTAGTGCTGTTTCTTCTGTATGATCTTTTTTTGATCTGTCGTGTGAGGTTTGCCAAAAAAGAGCTGGCTTTGTCCGGACTTTCATGGAAAATGGACGGAGAGATCCATATGGAAGCGATGCCCAAAAGTGCGGAATATTATATCCGCATGGCGATATGGGCATCGGACGACGGTCGCGTGCCGATCGTTATTCACATTCGTAAAAACGATGAAAATAAAAAAGAACTTCTGTTTATCGCAGAAAAAATGGCGCGACGTCATTTGAATCTTTCGGTTCGACTTACTTAAAAGAAAGGAGAAGGGTATGAACGAAGAACAAAATGAACTGCTTTCCATCGAAGGTATCGTGGAAAAGATCATCTTTCAAAATGAGGAAAACGGATATACCGTTTGCGAATTGCTTGCACCTTCGGAAGAATTTTATATCTTGGTCGGTTCGATGCCGTATCTTTGTGAAGGCGAATCCATCTCTGCGCTCGGTAACTTTGTGACGCACCCTTCCTTTGGTAAACAATTTAAAGTTTCTTATTATGAAAAACAACTCCCGGCAACGGCGAGTATGATACTTAAATATCTTTCTTCGGGCGCAATCAAGGGGATTGGCCCCGCAACAGCAAAAAAGATCGTCGCGGAATTTGGCGATGAAACGCTGGACGTTTTGGAAAATCACCCCGAATGGCTTGCGGATATTCCGGGCATTTCCCGTCGCAAGGCGGCAGAGGTCGGCGAGATCTTCCGCACGCAATTTGGCATGAGAAACGTGATGATGTTTTGCAGCAACTATCTTTCGCCCTCCATGTCGGTAAAGGTTTATCAGAAATGGGGTTCGGGCGCTGTGGACGTGATCCGCGAAAATCCGTATGTGCTGTGCGGAAATATCGTCGGCATTGGCTTTGAAAAGGCAGATATGATTGCGCGCGATCTCGGTATCCGTGAAAATTCTCCCGAGCGTATCGCTGCAGGTATTGCCTTCGTCCTTTCTTATAACATGAATCAAAATGGTCATACCTATGTTCCGCGTGAAAAACTCTTGCCTGCGGCACTTGGCTTTCTTGGTTGCACAGAGGACGAGCTTGAGGACGAGCTGGAACGCCAGCTCATGCTGAAAAAGCTTCGTCATGCGAAGCTCGACGGCAGACAGTGCATTTATTTGCCGGAAGCTTTTGAGGCGGAAAAATATATTTGCGCAAAAATGGACGTTTTGCAGGAAACGGACCACGTGCTTGATGCAGGAAATCTTGATTTTCTTCTCGAAAAGATCGAGCTGGAAAACGGGATCCGCTATGAAAATCTGCAAAAGCGCGCCATTACGGAAGCGGTTAAAAATGCAGTTTTCGTGCTGACAGGCGGCCCCGGTACGGGTAAGACTACCGTTGTGCGCGCCATCATTCGTATTTTTGAGAGCATGGGGCTTTCCATTGCGCTTGCCACACCCACGGGACGTGCGGCAAAGCGTCTTTCCGAAGTTTCCGGTATGGAAGCGAAAACGATCCACCGTATGCTCGAGATGGATTTTTCTCCCGAAACGGGGAACACCTATCATCGCGATGAAAATAATCTCCTCGAAGAAGACGTCATCATCATCGACGAGGCTTCGATGATCGACCTCTTTTTGATGGACGCGCTCCTGCGCGCGATGCGTCCCGGTACAAGGCTTATTATGATCGGTGACGCAAATCAGCTTCCACCTGTTGGTGCAGGCTACGTCTTCCGTGATATTATCGAGAGCGACCGTTATTCGGGTGTGGAGCTGACACACATTTTCCGCCAAGCGCGAGAGAGTCTGATTGTCACAAATGCGCACCTTGTCAACGGCGGTGAGCATCTCGATCTTTCTAAAAAAGACAGTGACTTTTTCTATCTCGCTACCGATAGCGACGAAAAAACTTCGGCTGTCATTGCAGGGCTTTGCAAAACACGTTTGCCGCGCGCATATGATATGACGGTTTTCGATGGTATTCAAGTGATCACACCGTCGCGCAAAGGGCAAAACGGCACGGAAATGCTCAATACCGTTTTGCAATCGGCGCTCAATCCGCCGATGATGGGCAAACGAGAAAAGAAACTGAAGGATATTGTTTTCCGCGAGGGGGACAAGGTCATGCAAACGCGGAATAATTACGACATTCCGTGGAAGAAAAACGGCGTGGAAGGCTTTGGCGTGTTCAACGGTGACATTGGCATTATCTTGAAGATTGATCTTACGGAACAACTCATTCACATTGATTTTGACGGCAGATTGGCGGAATACGACTTCACAATGGCGGACGAGCTGGAGCTTGCTTACGCCATCACCGTGCATAAAAGCCAGGGCAGTGAATATCCCATCGTTGTTCTCCCACTCTATCGATATACTCCAAAACTTCTTACACGAAATCTGTTTTATACTGCCATCACCCGTGCGCAACAGATGGTCATTCTCGTCGGTGACGGCGAGGTGGCGAACATGATGGTGGAAAATAACAGACAAACAAAGCGTTATACGGGGCTTTTGTATTGGTTGACACAGTATGATTGATTTTTTGAAAGGTTTATTCTTCGTGCGAAAATGCACGCTTTGCGGTGAGGTTTTGCAGGACGCGGACGGTGCTTTTTGCCCGAAATGTCTGTTGGAGTTTGAAAAGCTTTTGCGCACGCCGTGTCCGTTTTGCGGCAAAAAGCATCGCGATTGCCGTTGCCTGCCGAAAAAACTGCAGGGAAAAGCAACAAGCGGCGTGCATCTTTTCGCTTATGATGAGGCGATCTCGCGAAAGATCGTTTATGGACTCAAACATACGAATCATGTTCCCATGCGTCGGTTTCTGGCAGGGCAGTTGGCGCGGATTCTTTCGGACGAGCTCGACCTTTCGGATTTCACGGTGACTTTTGCACCGCGTAAACCGAAAAGCGTCCGCGAATACGGCTTTGATCAAGCAGAGCTTCTTGCCGAAGAGCTTGCGGAAAATTTGGATTTACCGATGGAGGATCTTTTCTGTCATGCGCGTTTTTCTAAGTTGCAGAAGACGCTCAGCGCCACAGAACGGGAAGAAAACGCGGAAAAGAGCTATTCTTTGCGTAAAAACGCACGTGCGAAAACAAAAAGGCTCCTCATCGTCGATGACGTGATCACCACAGGAAGCACGATGGCGGCGCTTGCCGATCTTGCGAAAACGCTTGGCTTTGCGGAGATCGTCGTTGTGACCGTGGCAAAAACGCCTCAAAAATAAAGGAGATTTTATGGCGAAACGAAAACTGAAAGAGCGATTGCTCGACATTCGCTATTATTATACATACGGACTTTTTGATCTTTTTCGGAAAAAAGAACGCGGTCTTCTCGCGAAAATTACGGGCGAAGCGCTCGCATCTGTGGACGGTGCGGAGCTTTCTCATGAGCAAACACTTCTTTTGATCAGCGGCGCGTATCCCATTACAGAAGATATCTGCGGTGATTTTGCGATGCTCGATGAAAAAAACGTGATCGCGCGTGTTGCTTACGAGCCGATGCTTGCTTTGATGGCGGCGGCAAAAGCCGCGACGGGCGAGGAGATCCTTTTCACCAGCACTTATCGCACGCTTGCCTTTCAGGCGTCCATTTACGGTGTGAATCCTTTTGCGGCAAAGCCCGGCGAGAGTGAACATCATTCCGGACTTTGTGCGGATATCAAGGTGGAAGGCTACGCACAGCGCCGTTTTATCATGTCGAAAACAGGGAAGTGGGTGGCAAAAAACGCGCACCGCTTTGGCTTTATCATTCGTTATCCTCTTTGGGGTGAGAAAAAAACAGGGCAAACTTATGAGCCTTGGCATCTGCGTTACGTTGGCGCACCTCACGCAGAGATCATCTATCGTTCTAAGATCACTCTCGAAGAATATCTTTCTCATTTTGAGGTCGGTGCTTACTACCGTTTCCGCGATCACATCATCACTCGCCGTGTGGACGGCGTGTATGCAGGGCTTTGCCCCGCACCCCACCAAGGGACATTGCCCCTTGGAACCCACGGGGAAGGTTGATATATTTTTTGTGCGAACATGGCAAAAGTTTTTTGCTGTGTTCGCACTTTTTCCTGCACACCACTCATATCGGGATTCCCAAGGGATATTTCCCTTGGGCAGGTGCAGGACGGTGTCCTGCTGTGTGTGGCGGAGCCCCAAAAAGAAACCCACGGATTGGAATCCGTGGGTTTTTTGTATTAAAGACCGCGTTTGATGTAATGTGTGTGGAGAACTTCGTGAGCCACATGGCTGCCGGGCTTTTCGAGGAATTCATCGTAAAGCTTCTGAACAGCGAGGTTTTCGTGAGATTTGCGGAGTTCCATCTTGCTGTCTGCCTTGTAAAGGATAGCTGCACGTTCTGCACGGAGATCGTGAGCTGCTTTTACAGCCGCACTCTGTACGGGCTG
>CAYXQF010000093.1:0-7340 GCA_964466625.1 uncultured Lachnospiraceae bacterium
TATTTTGCTATACCTTTTTTTGCTCTATTGTACTTGATTTTTATTTTCAGACTTATGCACCGCATGAATTCACACATCAGCAAGGCGTTTTATAAGAGCCACACTTGTATTACAACCGAAAAATGCCGTATCCTTGTGAAGATATCGAAAGATACCGTGATTTCCACCACCTTCTCGGACATCGCGAAGCTTATGTGGGATACGAACGAATGGATATCCGTTTTTTACGCGATTATCTTATGCCTGTCGCACGATTCATTCAGCGTTATCCTGATAAAATTTTGTGGTGCGGAGAATTCGGTACGATCTGCCATTGTCACATCGCATGGCGCGAAAACTGGATGCGGGATATGATCACCGTCCTGAAGGAATACGATATCCCCTATTGCGTCTGGAATTATCTCAGCACCCCCAACGACGGCAATCGTTTTAGTCTCGTGGATGATGACAACAGAAAGATATTAAGCAAAAATTTAGAGAAAATCATCAAGGGTGATATCAACGAAATAGAAACGATATAACGCAATGATGGCTGAACAAAACGTTCAGCCATCATTTTTCATATTCAATACGACATTTGCAGACGCATAAGCATTTGTGTCATTTTTAAGCAGAAGAACCGCAAGCAATTCTGCCTTTTTCCTGAAGGATCGAATTTCGTCTATATCTTGAGAAAGCAAAGGCGAAGGTTATCGACACCAAGATGAGGTGGAGAATCCACGAGCAGGTAAAGCAGAAGAGAAGTGCATCTATGGTTTCATAACGCGGATAAATGAAGTTCATCCAAATGATGCGGAAAACAAGAACGGTAATGACCGATTCGATCGTCGAGAGAAAGGGGTGTCCGAACGCTTGTATTGCCGAGCCAAAGATACCATTCAAGGCGGATATCATCTGGAAAGCAAGAACGTACTTTAAGCGCTTCATGCCATAGAAGATCGCAAGCTCATCACCGGGCACATAGAGAGAAAGCACCTCTTCTCCGCAGAAAAAGTAAATGATCGGCCCCAAAGAGGCAATAGCAACGGAAAGAATCGCGCAATAAACGATCGTTTTTTCGACACGTTTTCTGTTTGCGGCACCAATATTCTGACTCATAAAGGTGATAAGTGCAACGGCAAATGCGCCGTACAAAGAAGAAGTTATTAACTCAATATTCGTTGCCGCCGATCCGCCTGCAACACATTCCGAACCGTAGGAATTTATCGTAGAGGTTATCTGAAGGGTGGCGATCGGATACATCATATTGGTTAAAGCCGAAGGAATGGCGAAGCGAAGCATACGCGAAAGATCGGGAAAACTGAACGAAGGCTTTTTGAAGGTGAAACGGCAATTTCCGTCCTTATGAGTAAGACGCCAAATAACGAGAAATGCGCCGATCACTTGGGAAACAACGGTCGAAATCGCAACCGCGGCAACCTTCTCGGTCATCACAATGCAAAGAATAATGTTAAGAACAACGTTCACGATGCCGGAAACGATAACATGAATCAGAGGACGGCGGCTATCTCCCTCGGCACGAATGATTGCCGCACCGAAATTATAAACGAGGATAGCAGGCGCGCCGCACATATAGATTCTGAGATAAATAACAGCCCCATCAAAGCAATCCGCAGGACAGTCGAGAGCACGCAGAAGCGGAACGGAAACGATGTTACCAACAATAGCAACAAACACGCCGCACGCAAGCGCAAAATAGATCGAAGTATCCACGATCTTTTTGATCCTTTCCTCATCTTTCGCACCGATCGCATACGCAAGAAAAACGCTCGTTCCGAAGGAAAGCGCAATAAAACCAGTGATCACGAGGCTTATGATATTACCGGTCGCACCGACAGAAGCAACTGCGATCGAATCCTCCATATTTCCAAGAATGATCATGTCTGCGGAATGGAAAAGATTTTGCACGATGGTCGCTATCATAACCGGTATCGAAAAGCGAATAATCGACTTTAAGAGCGGCCCTTTGGTAATATATTCCTTGTTATCAGCCATCTGAAATTCCTCCTTTTTCTATGATTCCCCAAAAATATTATAGACCTTAAACCCGAAAAGTCAATAGATTTCATGCAGAAAAGGTGCAAGTCCATTGGAAAAGAAAATGTTCTTGCACCTTTTGGGTTCATTTTATGATGGCGTCAGAAACCGCGCTGTCGCTTCATTCTTCAAACTTCTGCTCGTGGAGCGTCAGCGTGGACATCTCAACGGGAAGGAAGAAGCAAAGTCCGTGTGCGGGGGTGCCGACACCCATTTTTTCCTTAATTTTATCCTTGATCTTCATCGCAACGTCTTTCTCAACGATCGTCAGCACGATCTCTTTTTCCGTGTCGATGGAGATACCAAGAATCGTCTTGGGTTTGGCAACGGAGCCTCTGGCATTGATGATGGTCGCACCCGTTGAGCCAAGTGAGCGCGCAAGCTCCACAACCTCAGCGGAAAAGCCGGCATTGACAATAATATATAAAGCCTTTAAGTCTTTCATATGAAATCTCCCTTCTTAAAATGACAGTCCTTCAACCGAAATGCTATATGCGATCCCGGTGTTGGGCTTTTTGAAATTATAATCATGATACAGGATATTTATCAGTTCTTTTGCATTTTCGTTTTTGAGCAAGCAGGTGATTAGAACCTTTCCTTGCTCTGATTCAAAGCCAAATGCTGCCGCGATCGCACTCGGATTCATCGAGCCGCGTCCGTAAACGACGTCGATAACGTGTGCATCATGATCGGCGAGGAGAGATAAAAATTTATTCTTTTTCTTTTGCTCGGCAATGATCACAAAATATTGCAAGCCAATATTGGGACTATCGTTCATTTACACGTCCTCGCTTTCATTTGTAGTGTTTTCGTTATCAGATTCCTCAACGAAACATTTCAGATCCTCAAAGGATTCTTTTTCTGCCGCTTTTTCACGTTTGAGACGGATATTATAGATGATACCGAGCGCCTGAATAGCGATCAGAGGAGTAACAGAGATAAAGGAGATGATGCCAAATCCGTTCGTCAAGATTGACATCTCACCGCCGCGAGCCTTTGCGACAGAACCTGCGATACTGAGGGTGAGAGGTGTCAAGAACGCAGAGGTCAATGCCCCGCCCGTAACGCCGCCCGAGTCGAAGGCAAGACCGACAAAGAGCTTCGGGGTGTATATCATCATAAGAATGGAAATTGCATAGAGCGGAACAAGGAACCAGAGAATATTGATCTCTGTCAGAATCTTGAGAATGGAAAGGAGTGACGCCACACCGATGCCGAGCGCGAGCGTAAGACGAATGGTCATTTTTCGGATATGACCGTTGGTCAGCTCCTCGATCTGTTCGCCAAGCACCGTTACGGCAGGTTCGGATACCGTAATTGCGGCACCGAGAATAAAGCCCACACCCAAAAGCAACCATTTGAACCACTCAGGGCGCGATTCTTCAAAGAACATCTGACCGATGTACTGCCCCACGAAGCCAAAGCCGAAATCAATACCCGAAAGAAATATCAAAAGTCCGAGATAAACGGGAATAACACCGAGCATCAATGTCACAAAAGTCCTTCTCGGAAGCTTGATCATAAAGAGGAGGAAAGGAATCGAAATCAATATGATGGGGAGAACCGCAAGCGCAACGTCGGTGATGTTGCCGAGAATGATATCGCCAAGACCGCGAGACGTTGACATATCATAAGTCTGTTCGGGAGGCAACGTGCCGTGTGTTGCCTTGATAATGATACCATAGAGAAGCACCGCGACGATCGGTCCAACCGAAGCGATACCGATGATACCGAGCGAGTCGTCGTTCGTTTTGCTCTTGGTAAAGGACGTGGAAATACCAAGCCCGAGTGCCAGAATAAAAGGAACGGAAACGTCACCTGTTGTAGCACCGCTGCCGTCAAAAGCAAGAGCGATAAACTCATTCGGCGCGAAGATCACAAGCAGGAATACCACAGCATAAAGAGCGGCAAAAAACCACTTGATATTGATATTTTTAACGATTCGTACCAAAGCCAGCGCAACGCCGATGCCGATACCCGTTCCTGTGATCCAGATAAAGAGGGTGCTGTTGACAAGGGGCATGATCACGCTGATCTGCTTTGCAAGGACAGATAGCGCAGGTTCAGCAACAGTTGCCAAAAGTCCGAAAACAAAGCCAAAGCTCAAGACGAACACAATCTTATTGTATTGCGCAAATGAGCCGCCGACCATTCTGCCGATCGGCAAAATGCTTGTTTCAAGACCAACCAAAAACATGGACTGACCAAGCACGACGCATATATACCCTACAATGATCTTAAGATAATCGGCAAATGCACTGAGGGGCGCTATGCACAGACACACAACAATGATGACCGCGAGCGGGAGTGACGCAAGGAAGGTTTCCTTCACTGTTTGAAAAAATTTAGTTTTCATGATACCCTCTTTCTTTTTTGTAATATTTTAAAAAAATCAGACGAATATTGAATATATTGTACCATAATGCAAACATAAATGTCAATGGTTTCCGTTTGTTATTTGCGATATTAAGCAATAACTGCATAAATGCAAAATCCGTTTGAGTGTGACCAAACGGATTTTTCTTTTGTTGTTGAAACAGTATCTGTGTTTGAAGCGGCAGAATTTGACTGTTTAAGATATCCTTTTTCGCAGGTTTTCTGTTTCCCCCATGACTTCAATATTTTGTAACCGTTTTGCATATAATTCCGGCGTATCTATCCGAAATGTTGACTTTTCCAAGAAAAGATGGTATCATTTAGCCAAGAAAAATCTTCACGGAGGACGATTATGGCTATTTATTTCAATCCCGAAACCAAGTCCTTTTACTTGGAAGGAAAAAATATTTCCTATGTTTTCGGCATAAACAGAACGGGTTTTCCCGAGCATTATTATTTCGGCACGCGCATCGGGCGTGATGATCTTACCTACACATATGAGGCAAACATAGGTGATTCCGCAGAAGCGGCGATCCCCGGCAAGGTGCATGCAGGCGGTCTCTCCTACAACGTATACAGAAGTGAATTTTCTTTTTACGGCAATGGTGAATTCCGAGAATGCTCGCTCCAGTTCCTGCAAAAGAACGGTAGCAGATTGAACGAATTTCTCTATGAAACGCACGAGATTCTCGCGGCAAAGCCCGCTCTTGCAGGTATGCCCTCCATGCGTGGCGGTGAGACGCTGAAGCTCACGCTAAAGGACAAGCTTTCCGAAATGCGCGTTCATCTTTTCTACACGGTGTACGACGATGTATCCGTGATCTGTCGCCATATGGAAGTTGAAAACCGTACAGACGAGGACGTGAAAATTCTCCGCGCATACAGCTTTGTACTCGATGTTGTCGGCTCCGATTATGATCTGCTTACAATAGAAAACGCTTGGGCGCGTGAAGGCAAGCCCGAACGCACACCGCTTCCTCACGGCATCGTTTGTGTAGACGAAAAATCCGCATCTTCCACACGCCGCCACAGCCCGGTGATGGCACTGATCAGCAAAAACACAACAGAGGAAATGGGTAGCGCACTCGGCGTGAATCTTATTTACTCCGCCTCCTATGCGCTGAAAGCGGAGGTCGGCACAAAGGGCTACACACGCCTTACCGGCGGTATCAACGATTTCGATTTTACGTGGGAGCTTGCTGCAGGTGAAACGTTTGCCACACCCGAAGCCGTATTGGCATACTCTGCCGAGGGCATTGGCGGTATGTCGCGTGAATATCATGATGCTTACAGAAAATATCTGATCAACGAGCGCTTTGTAAATATTCCTCACCCCCTCGTGATCAATAGCTGGGAGGCAGTCTACTTCGGCTGCACCCCTGATCGCTTGATCCCTATCATTGATACGGTCCGCGGCACGGGCATTGATACCTTCGTGCTGGATGACGGCTGGTTCGGATCGCGCAGAAATGACAAAGCAGGTCTCGGAGACTGGACGGTAAGTCCCGAAGTATTCCCTGACGGTCTTACACCCGTTATCGATTATGTTCATGGCGCAGGCATGAAATTCGGCATTTGGTTCGAACCTGAAATGGTCAATCCCGACAGCGATCTTTACCGCGCACACCCCGATTGGGCGATCTCTGTTCCGGGCTCTGATCCTTGTGTTTCTCGCCGCCAGCTTGTGCTGGACATTACACGTGCCGATGTGCGTGATTATATTGTGGAGTCGGTTTCCAAAATTCTCCGCGAAAATGCGATCGACTATGTGAAGTGGGATTTCAACCGCGCACTTACGGAAAACTTCTCCCGTGCGCTTCCTGCCGGCAAGCAACAAGAAATGCATCATCGTTACGCTCTCGGACTTTACGACCTTTGTGAACGTCTTGTGAACGGATTCCCACATATATTCTTTGAGGGTTGCGCCGGCGGTGGCGGACGCTTTGACCCCGCGATCCTCTACTATTTCCCTCAGATATGGGCAAGTGACGATACCGATGCTTATATGCGCACCCAGATACAATACGGTACCTCGCTCTTCTATCCGCTCTCGTCTATTTCCTGCCATGCCTCCATTTGTCCCAATCATCAGACCGGAAGAACAACACCATTTACCACGCGCGCAGATATCGCACATCTCGGTGCAACGGGTTATGAGCTTGACACAACGAAGATCACACCTGAGGAGCTAGATGAGATCAAAATCCAAGTTGCAGAATACCGTGAAATGGAAGATCTCGTGCTTCACGGGGATCTCTACAGAATGGAGAATACATTCGATTCCAATTATTTTGCTGTAACGATCGTTTCAAAAGATAAATCGAAAGCCAAGGTAACAGCCATGCGTGCGCTCCGCCGCCCCAATGACGAACACAAGCGCATCTTTCCGCGTGGACTCGATGCGAGCACCATTTACGAGGTTACGAACAAGGAATACGGACTGTGTCTACACCTTTCCGGCGCGGCAATCATGAATGTCGGTCTGGTGTTGCCTCTCAAAACAGCAGATAATAAAATGCCCGGCGACTTCCAAACGTTCGTGTTTGATATCAAGAAAGAACGCTGATATATTTTCATGTAAAAACATCACAAAAAAGCCGATACGGAAATATTTCCATATCGGCTTTTTTATCGTCCTTTAGCATTTTTACCAAAATCCAAGTGTTCCGATCTCTATTTCTTGTTGAAAACGCAAGAAATCATGAAGTTCGAACCCGTGTGGGCGTGAACCCAAACGGTTTTCAAGAATACAACCAAAGAATACCACTTCCGCTCAATACGAGTCAGTTTGTGCTAAAACAATCCCCGAAAATCCTTATTCCACAAGGCTTTTCGGAACTGTTTGGAACCGATCTGAATGAAAACGAATTAGTCGGAATCGATATGAATTGATCGTTTTTTGAGGAATTTTTTGCATTTTGGAGAGA
>CAYXQF010000094.1:0-7146 GCA_964466625.1 uncultured Lachnospiraceae bacterium
GATGCGTTCGTCAAGGATCTGCACCAATGCTGAAATCTTTTCTCTCATCGCCAGAATGACCTCATTATCACTTTCCACAGGGTCCATGTGGATCACCGCTTCACAGCGAAGTTGTTCTTTCAGTGCTTTTTCCACGTTGTCGATCGAATCGTGGATCTTCAAAAGATCCTCGTGGCAAGGCACTTCCGCGTGGAGAGAGATCATCACTCTGCCGGGACCATAGTCATGCACCACAAGATCGTGGATCCCCGTCACGTAGGGCGAGTTCATTACGATCTTTTCGATCTCGCCAACAAAATCTGCAGACGGCGGCTGACCGAGCAAGGGGCTGATCGTTTCCTTCGCGGAACGAAAACCCGAGAACAGAATGAACGCCGATACCGCAAGACCGCAATATGCGTCGATCTGAAGATCGAAAAACTTTGCGAGAAGCATGCTGAGCAGCACCGCACTTGTCGCAATGGAATCCGAAAAGCTGTCAAGTGCCGTTGCCTGCATGGCGGCGGAATCGATCTTCTTGCCGACAGCACGATTATAATACGCCATATAAAGCTTCACGAAAATGGAAACGGCAAGAATCCCGATGGAAAGATAAGAAAAGGAGATCTCCTCAGGTGTGATGATCTTTTCCACGGAGCTTTTTCCAAGCTCGAAGCCAACGAGGATAATAATCATCGAAACAAGAAGACCCGAAATATATTCAAATCTTCCATGCCCAAATGGGTGCTCGGAATCGGGCTTTTGCCCCGCAAGCTTAAAGCCCAAAAGCGTCAGCACGGAAGAACCTGCATCGGTGAGGTTATTAAACGCATCTGCGACGATCGAAATCGCACCGGAAAGAAGCCCTGCAAAAAGCTTTCCTGCAAACAAAAGCAAATTTAAGGCAATCCCCAAAGCACCGCAAAAGGTGCCGTAACGCTCACGCCGCTTTTCCTCCGTGAGTGCTGAGTCTTTTTCTATTAACCATTTTGAAAATAACCAAATCATGTATAAAAAACCTTTCTCTCTCAAAAAGATATATGTATGTCGAAAAAGTATATCATCTTTTCACAAAAAATGCAAGAAAAATCTCATTTTTTCCTATCCGCTTCTTGCGTTATGATATTTTATATGCTATAATAAAATGAATGATTATTGCTAAACTGCGTGAAGAAAGGAGTTTTTTACCTTTGGGTTTTCTCATACCGTATTTCTATTGCGCTCTTTTTCTTCTCGCTATGTATATTCTCATGCGCATCGCCATCATGCTCACTTGCTTTTTCGGCAAGCGGGATTTTCTCGCAAACGGAAAAGCCACAATAACTTCCGTCGCGGCGCATATGATCTGCCGCTACGGGGAAGACAACGTGATCTCTCACCGCTATTTTCCCATGACAGATGACAGCTATGAGGAGATTCCTCTCATCGTCATCATGCAAACAGGCATCGCTGTAATCGAAGCGAGAAACGCCACCGGTAACATCACCCCCTCCGGTGATGTTTGGCATCAATCTTACGTCAACCGCTACGGTGACACCAAAACCGCAGATCTTCCGAATCCCGTGCTTGATAATGAGATCCATGCCGAAGCGCTGGAAGAGATCTTTCGCGAGGCACGTTTTCGTAAGATTCCGAAGATCGTTCCCATCACCGTGATCCCCGCACAGCGTGTTCGTTTTCACGGTGTCATGCCGAAGGAAATCACCGATGCCGCGGCACTTCCCCGTTTTCTGAAAAATCAAGACCGAGGAAGACCGCTTTCTCGTGCAGAAAAAAAGGCGATCCGCGAGGTGCTCCGACAATACGCCAAGCGCCGCCGACAGGCGCCGACAAACAAAAATAAAAACCGACGCTGACAGCGTCCATCTTCTCTTTTTCGCCCTCCCGTTTCGTGGGATTTTTCACAGAAAATATGCTATAGTGAAAAAACCATAACGAAAGGACGAAAAAACAATGAAAAACAAAAAAATTTCTCTTGTGGCAGGCATCGCGCTCTGCACACTGACCGTGCTTTTCACCGTGCTTTATATCGCGCTTTTCGGCGAAGAAGTCGCCGCGGAAAAGCCCGTTCCGGCGGACGCCTCCGATAGCTACGCCGAGGACGCGATTCTTTTCGCCTGCGAAAAAGGCTATCTCACCTGTGAGACCGTTGGCGGCGTTCCGTATGTTTATCCGCAAAAAGAGGTGACGCGAGGCGAAATTGCCGCGGTACTGACAGCGTTTCTCTCGCTTCCTGCCAAAGACTATAAGAGCGTGACACTCGGCTTCGCCGATGAAAAGCTCCTCCCCGAGGAGCAAGCGCCCGCGATCAAAGCCGCACTCGCCCTGCAATACATGAAGCTCAATGCCGATTACACCTTCGGTGCGGAAAAAGGAATTTCGCGCGAAGAGGTGGCAGATATTTTTGCCGCGCTCATCGACAAAGAGATCTCCGCCGGAAAAAGCGAACGCTTTTCCGATTTTCATACGGTCAGCGCCCATTTTGAAAAAGGCGCAAAAAAGCTGGCAGATCTTGAGATCATGATCGGATACGAGGACGGAACCTTCCGTCCGAAAAATATACTTACCCGTGAGGAGCTGGCACTTCTGCTCTATCGCCTCTTTCTTTCGGGCTATTCGAAATAAAACTTTTTAAGGACTGATAATTATGGCACAGCAAAAAGAAGCCGAAAAATTCATAGATTCCGCCATCATGGAAGGTATGTTTTCCATTCGTGCGATCCTTCGGGCAAACGAAAACGGAATCAATGACCGAAAAATCGAAAAAATCCTCTTTGACCGCGAAAAAACACGTTCCAAATTTCGTGAATACGGTTTTCTCAAAGCGAAATCCGCAGAATATGGATTCCCGATCGAGCTTGTCGACGGTAAAATGATCGACGAGATGACCATCGGTACCTCTCACGGCGGCATCGTGGCACTCTGCACAGAGCGCACCGTTCCAACCGTCAAGGAAATGAATATCAAAGAAAACGGCTTCTACGTCATGCTGGAAGGCATCGAAGATCCTTACAACTTCGGCTACTGTCTGCGCTCGCTCTACGCGGCGGGTGTGGACGGTATCCTCGTCGGTCCCAGAAACTGGCTCGGTGCGGCAGGTGTCGTTTGCCGTTCCTCGGCAGGTGCTTCCGAGCTTTTTGAAATCGCCATGGGTGACACGGAGGAGATCGTCGATCTCTTCCACGAAAAAGGTTACACCGTCTTCGCCGCAGACAAGACTGACGATGCCGTACCCGTTTATGACACTGAGGTTCGTTTTCCTTGTCTTCTCGTTGTGGGCGGCGAAAAACGCGGCATCACCAAAGCGGTTCTCGAAAAATGCGATAAGATCATCTCCCTTGACTACGGCAGACGCTTCGGTGCGGCACTTTCCGCAGCATCTGCGTCCTCGATCCTCGCCTTTGAGATCTACAGACAAAACCGCGATGGCGAGGTGAAATGATGGCAAAACAAGAAAACATCAACGAAAATCTTTCGATCCTGCAAAACGAAGGCTCGCTCGCATTCGGCACGGACGCATATCTGCTTTTTGCCTATATGCGCCGACAGACCAAAGAAAAAGCTTGTGAATTCGGGGCAGGAAGCGGCGTGATCTCCTTGCTTGCCTCCTCTAAAAATAAATTCTCTCACATAACGGCGATGGAAATTCAGGAAAGCATCGCCGCGCTTGCGGTGCAGAATGTCGAAAAAAACGGTTTTTCCGAAAAAATTGACGTCGTTTGCACAGATATCCGCAAGGCAGACAAAAAATATAACGGTAATTTCGGTGTGATTTTCACAAATCCCCCTTATATGACCGCCGATTCGGGTAAAATCAATATAAGCGAAGCTGACAGCATCTCCCGTCATGAGATTCACGGCACGATCGAGCATTTTGCCGAAACTGCGTCAAGACTTCTCAAATTCGGCGGACTTTTTTACGTTGTCTATCGCACAGACCGCATGGCAGAGCTCCTCTTCGCCTGCAAGAAAAACGGTCTCGAACCCAAGCGCATGACGCTCGTCTATCCGACGGCGGCGCACGTTCCCTGCCTCATGCTCCTCGAAGCGAAAAAAGGCGGCTCCCCCGGCATGAACGTCACAAAGCCGCTCATCATTTATAAAGACGGTCTGCCCCAGACAAATGAAAATTACACGGACGATATGAAATATATTTACGAAAACGGAGCGTTCCATGAGTTATATCAAAGACTTTGAAAAAACATACGAGCCGAGTGCTGAGAAAAACAAAGTGCAAAAAGGCACGCTTTATATCGTCGGCACACCCATCGGCAACCTTTCGGATATTTCTGAGCGTGCGCTGAAGGTGCTTTCCGAGGTGGATTTCATCGCCGCTGAAGATACGCGCAACTCCGGAAAACTCCTGTCTTATTTCGACATCAAAAAGCCGATGACGAGTTATTTTGAACACAACAAGCGTGAACGCGGTGAAATGATCGTCGCTCGCATCGAAGCAGGAGAATCCTGCGCACTCATCACAGACGCAGGTATGCCTGCCATCTCCGATCCCGGCGAGGACATCGTGAAGATCTGCGCGGAAAAAGGCGTTCCCGTGTCCGTCATTCCCGGCCCTTGCGCGGCAGTTTCCGCGCTTTCCGTTTCGGGACTTTTCACAGGCAAATTCGTCTTTGAAGGCTTTCTTTCCACGGCAAACAATGAACGCCGAGAAGCACTCGAAAGCTTAAAAAACGAAACACGCACCATCATCTTTTACGAAGCGCCCCACAAGCTGAAAACGACGCTTGCCGATCTTTACAAAGCATTTGGCAACAGAAAAATCTCGCTTTGCCGTGAGCTAACAAAGCTCAATGAAGAAATTCTCCGCTTGACACTCGAAAGCGCTATGGAATATTACGAAACCAATGCGCCGCGCGGCGAATACGTTCTCGTCATGGAAGGTGCTTCCAAAGAACAGCAAAAAGAAAACGCCTTTTGGGCAGAGATGAGCGTGGAAGAACACGTGGATTTCTACGTTGCGCAAGATATGAAAAAGAACGATGCCATCAAAGCGGTTGCAAAAGACCGCGGCGTTGGCAAAAGTGAAATTTATAATCTGGTCATGAAAAAATAAAATGCAAATATATTAGGAAACGGAGGCACCCATATGAATATTAAATTTGAAAATGCCTATGTTTATAACACAGAAAAACGCTGTTTTGAATACGGCTCTCTATGTTTTTCGGGCGGATTTATCACCAAAAATCTGCTCTTCCCTGATGCTGTGATCGACGTGGCAGGCGGCTATCTGCTCCCCGGCTTCATCGACATTCACACCCACGGCAGATGCGGTATCGACATCATGGAAGCAGATTCAAAAACACTCGGCGCTCTTTCTCTCGCCTATGCGCAAGCAGGCACGACGACCGTTTATCCCACCGTGATGACAGCACCCATCGAAAAGCTGGAAAAAGCCATCGGTGAAATCAAAAAAGCCGATAAATTTGCTGATTTTGCAGGCATTCACATTGAAGGTCCTTATATCAGCGCGAAAAAACCCGGTTGTCACGACACGTCCGTGATCCGCAAACCGGGCTATGAAGAGATCGAAAAGCTCGGCAAAATGATTTTGCCCATGCGCACGCATCTCACCATCGCCCCCGAAGAGGACGAAGACAACGTCATCGAACGCTTCACCGCAAGATTTGCAAAATGCGGTGGCACCGTTGGCATCGGTCACACAAACTGTACAGCTAAAGTCGCTTACGAAGCTGTGGAAAAAGGCGCAAAAGTTTTCACGCACACATTTAACGCCATGACTCCGATTGGACATCGTGAACCGGGCGCTGCAGGCGCGGCACTTACCGCAAATGCTTACGCGGAATTCATCTGCGACGGTATTCACATCGCGCCGGAAGTGATTTCGATGGCATATCACGCAAAAGAATACCAAGGTGATAAATTCGTTCTCATAACCGACTCTCTGCCTGCTGCAGGACTTCCCGATGGAGAATATGAGATGAACGGCATCAAATTTACGCTCTCCGAAGGCAAGGCAGTCACTCCCGAAGGCACTATCGTCGGCAGTGTTCTTGATATGCTCACCGCGGTGAAAAATCTTGCAAAATTTGCGGATATCCGCTTTGAAGACGCCCTCATCTGCGCAACCAAAACCCCTGCTGAAATGATCGGCGTTTATGACAGCCGCGGCTCTCTTACCCCCGGCAAACGCGCGGACATCGTGCTTTGCGACAAAAATATGATCATTCGCTCCGTTTATTGCGCGGGCAAAAAAATCGAACGTTTTGAAAAATAACACGACAATGCCCATTCGCATTGCGTGCATGAAAGGATACATTACCCCCATGGAAAACAAAGGAAAATTTTATATCACAACAGCGATCGCATACGCATCAAGAAAGCCGCACATCGGTAACACTTATGAAATCGTGCTTTCCGATGCCATCGCACGATACAAAAAATCTCTCGGTTATGATGTGTTTTTCTGCACAGGCACAGATGAACACGGTCAAAAAATCGAAGCGCTTGCAAACGAAGCTGGTATCACACCGCAAAAATATGTAGACGGTGTTTCCGGACAAATCAAAGAAATTTGGGATATGCTCGGCTGTCAGTATGACCATTTTATTCGTACCACAGATGATTATCATGAAGAAGCCGTAAAAAAGATCTTCAAGCGCCTCTATGAACAAGGTGATATTTATAAGAGCAGCTATGAAGGCTGGTATTGCGTCCCCTGTGAATCTTTCTTCACCGATACACAGGCCGAGGGCGGTGTTTGTCCCGATTGTGGCAGACCGCTCGTTCGCGAGCATGAAGAATCCTATTTCTTCAAAATGAGCAAATATCAAGATAAGCTCATGGAATATATTGAAACACACCCTGAATTTATTGTTCCTGAATCCAGAAGAAAAGAAATGGTCAACAATTTCTTAAAACCCGGTCTGCAAGATCTTTGCGTTTCTCGCTCCTCTTTTAAGTGGGGAATCCCCGTTGATTTCGACGATAAGCATGTTGTTTACGTTTGGCTCGATGCTTTGACAAACTACATCACTGCTCTCGGCTACGATGGCGAAAAAGGCGGCGAAAAATATGCAAAATATTGGCCCGCAGACGTTCATGTGATCGGTAAAGATATCGTCCGCTTCCACACCATCTATTGGCCCATCTTCCTCATGGCTCTCGGCGAACCGCTCCCCAAGCAAGTTT
>CAYXQF010000095.1:0-7001 GCA_964466625.1 uncultured Lachnospiraceae bacterium
GAATGTAAGGAAAGCGTTTGGAAATACAAAGGCATGTGGGAAGATTTTTCCGGCACCGTTGGTTTCTGGGCAGATATGGACGATCCTTACGTTACCTATGAAAACAATTATATCGAATCCGAATGGTGGGCACTCAAACAGATCTTCGATAAAGGACTCCTTTACAAAGGCTTCCAGATCGTTCCTTATTGTCCTCGCTGCGGTACCCCGCTCGCGACTCACGAAGTTGCACAGGGTTATAAAAACGTAAAGGAACGCTCCGCTGTTGTTCGTTTCAAGGCAAAAGGCGAAGATGCATATTTCCTCGCTTGGACAACAACCCCTTGGACACTTCCTTCCAACGTTGCTCTCACCGTCAACCCCGATGAAACCTACTGCAAAGTAAAAGCCGCTGACGGTTACACTTATTATATGGCAGAAGCGCTTCTTGACAAAGTTCTTGGCAAGTTGAAGACCGATGATGCGCCCGCTTATGAAATCCTCGAAAGCTTCAAGGGCTCTGCACTTGAATACCGTGAATATGAACCTCTCTTCGCTTGCACAGGCGAATTTGTGGCAAGCAAAGGTGCAAAAGCGCACATTCTCACTTGCGCAGATTACGTCACCATGACCGACGGTACCGGTATCGTTCATACCGCTCCTGCTTTCGGTGCAGACGACCTTAAGACCGGCAGAAGATATAACCTTCCTTTCGTTCAGTTCGTAAACGGCAAAGGTGAAATGACCGAACAGACTCCTTATGCCGGCAAATTTGTAAAAGATGCCGATCCCATCATCTTGAAGGATCTCAAAGAACAGGGACTTCTCTTTGACGCACCCAACTTTGAACACGAATATCCTTTCTGCTGGCGTTGTGACACTCCCCTTATTTACTACGCAAGAGACTCCTGGTTCATCGAAATGACCAAGGTTCGCGATGACCTCATCGCAAACAACAATACCATCAACTGGATCCCCGAATCCATCGGTAAGGGCAGATTTGGCGACTGGCTTGAAAACGTTCAGGACTGGGGTATTTCCCGTAACCGTTATTGGGGTACACCTCTTAACATCTGGGAATGTGAATGCGGTCACCATCATGCGATCGGTTCCATCGCTGAACTGAAAGAAATGTCTGATAACTGCCCCGATGATATTGAGCTTCACAGACCCTTCATCGACGCCGTCACCATCAAATGTCCGCACTGCGGTAAAGAAATGCACCGTGTGAAAGAAGTTATCGACTGCTGGTTTGACTCCGGTGCGATGCCTTTCGCTCAGTGGCACTATCCTTTTGAGAATAAAGACGTTTTCGAAAAACATTTCCCTGCAGACTTCATTTCTGAAGCTGTTGACCAGACACGCGGTTGGTTCTATTCTCTGCTTGCGATCTCCACTTTGATCTTTAACAAAGCACCTTATAAGAACGTAATCGTGCTCGGTCTTGTTCAGGACGAAAACGGTCAGAAGATGTCCAAATCCAAAGGCAACGCTGTTGACCCGTTTGAAGCACTTGAAAAATACGGTGCAGACGCGATTCGTTGGTATTTCTATTCCAACAGCGCACCGTGGCTCCCCAACCGTTTCTACGGCGGCACCGTGGTAGAAGGTCAGCGTAAGTTCATGGGTACACTTTGGAACACCTATGCGTTCTTCGTGCTTTACGCAAATATTGATAAATTTGATGCCACCAAATACCATCTCGAATATGATAAGCTTTCCGTTATGGATAAGTGGCTCCTCTCCCGTCTGAACACCCTCGTTGGTGCTGTTGACAAGAACCTCGAAAATTATGAGATCTTGCAGACAACTAAGCTTCTCCAGGAATTTGTGGACGATCTTTCCAACTGGTATGTTCGTCGCAGCCGTGAACGCTTCTGGGCACAGGGTATGGAACAGGATAAGATCAATGCTTATATGACACTTTACACCACACTCGTTACTTTCTGTAAAGTTGCCGCTCCCATGATCCCCTTCATGACGGAAGACATCTATCGCAACCTCGTTTGCAGCATTGATAAGACTGCTCCCGAATCCATTCACCTCTGTGATTATCCTACCGTAAACGAAGCGATGATCGATAAGGATCTTGAAGCAAAAATGAGCGAAGTTCTTGATATCGTTGTTCTCGGCCGTGCTTGCCGTAACGGTGCAAACATCAAGAACCGTCAGCCCATCGCTAAAATGTATGCAAAAGCAGAGCTTGCGCTCGACGATTGCTTCACCGAAATCATCGAAGACGAACTCAACGTCAAAGAAGTTATCTACACCGATGACGTGAGCGCCTTCACTTCTTACTCCTTCAAGCCCCAGCTTCGCACCCTTGGTAAAAAGCTCGGCAAAAACCTCGGCAAACTTCGCGAGATCCTTCCCACCATTGACGGCAATGCCGCAATGGCTGAACTGAACGAAACCGGTCTTTTGAAGATCGATCTCGGCGAAATCACCGCAGAACTTACAAAAGAAGATCTCATCATCAGCGCGGCTCAGATGCCCGGCTTCGAATCCCTCTCAGATCATGGTGTTACCGTTGTTCTTGATACCAACCTCACACCTGAACTCATCGAAGAAGGCAACGTACGTGAGATCATCTCCAAGATTCAGACCATGCGTAAGGACGCAGACTTTGAAGTTCTTGACAAAATCCGCGTTTATGCAGAATGCTGTGATGCACTCCGTGCTATTATGGAAAAGAATGCTGCTGACATCATGGGCAAAACGCTTTGCGCGGAATTCCTCTTCGGTGCGACCTGCGAAACCTCCAAGGAATGGAGCATCGGCGACGAAAAAATGACGCTCGGCGTTGAAAAAGTTTGATTTTGATCCTAAAAAGCATAAAAAGACGATACCGTTTCAGTATCGTCTTTTTTATTTAAATCGTATTAAAAATATCGCGAAATCTCTTCGCCCTCTCCAGCGCAAGCGCTACAAACGCATCAAAATCAAGATGCGCATAAATATCGCTGACGTGTCTTCCGGGTGTGTTTTTTGAAGTAAGTTCAAACGTAAAAGGTCCTTCAAAACCAACATTTTTCATACGCTTAGCAATTCCTTCCCAATCTGCTTTGCCGTCAAAGGGGAGCAGATGCGAATCGTCATGCCACGTCAAAACTTCACCCGTCTGTCCGAAGTTATCATTGAGATGCGTGGCGATCAAGCGATCGCCGTATGTCGTGATCAGATCACGACAGCCGTTATAACACATTTCGTGTCCCGTATCAATGCAAAAACCAACATTCGCATGATTACACAGAGCGTCCATCAGCGTTTCCAGATAAATTTCGCCCTCTGTATTTTCGACGGCAATACGCACACCGAGTTCTTTTGCCGCGTTGGCGATTTTCGTATAACGTTTAATGCCGACTTCTGTCGGCGAATTTTTTTCCATGCCGATGATGGCGTGCATGATAACAAGATCAACGCCAATCGCCGCCGTTTCACGAAGCACACGGATCTGTCTTTCCACTTCCATATCCCCAGCTTCGCCCTCTTCCCAAAGTACTGTTGCTTTATTAAACGGCGCATGGACGGATTGAATAAAAAGACCTTCCTGCTTTGCCGTTTCCGCGAATTCCGCAAGAGAAAGCTCCTCTTTCCAAAGCCCAACGAAAACGCCGTCCCAGCCTGCTTTTTTTATGCGTTTGATCTGTTCCGTGACAGGAATTTCGGGAAACCCAAGTCCCGTTCCCAAAACCAGCTTTTGCATCGTGATATCTCCTTTATTTATGTTTTTTTACATTTGCGTTTCTTTCCCAGAAAACGCCGCCCTCATACCCTTGAATGGTCTTATCCGATTCTGCAATTGCCAACCGTTTTTCCGTCCAAATGCAATAGCGCGGATTTTGTTCGATGCCAATATAATGACGGCCAAGCTTTTTCGCGACAACGCTCGTCGTTCCCGAGCCAAGAAACGGATCCAGCACAACGTCACCCTCGACCGAACTTGCTAAAATCATTTTCGCGATCAATTTTTCTGATTTTTGCGTCGGGTGCGCGGTGTTTTCTTTCATCGACCAAAACGGGATCGTAATATCGTCCCAGAAATTTGAGGGGCAAGTATTACGGAAATTCCCCTCAGCTGTCGATTCCCAATCCTTCGGTTTTCCATCTTTGCGATAAGGTGCCAAAACACGCTTGCGAATCATGACGGCATCAAGATTAAAAGTGTAATCTTCCCCCACCGTGGCAAACCAAATATCTTCCATACCGTTTTTCCAGTTTTTCTTAGCGCCTCTGCCCTTTTCTCTTTGCCATGTGATACGATTTCGCACGTTGAAAAATTCACCGAGCACGCGCCCAATGACAAGGCTCGTTTCCCAATCGCAACAAACGTAGAGCGAACCGTTTTCTTTCATCAGCGGCTTGATGAGGGAAAGCCATTTGCGCGTATATTCTTCATATTCTTCCGTGCTGCGCCTCAAAAAAACATTTCCGTCAAAGGATTTCGTCAAATTATAAGGCGGATCTGCAATGAGAAGGGCTACGCTCTTTTTGGGGAGTTTTTTCAACACGGAAAAGCTATCTCCGATGATCGTCCTGTCAAGGATTTCATCGCAAAGGACAGGCTTATTTACTTTCAAACACCGTCCCAAAAATTCACGACCTTCGTCCACGGTAATATCAATCGTCTTGTTTCTGTCCGCTTTCTGTTTCGGCATAATCTCCTCCGTCCAATTAATATCAAATATTCGGTTCAGCCAACCTTTTCAGCTCCTCACGAGAAAGTCCGATCATCGGCAAAAATTCGTCAAGAGAAAGAATCTCAATCTCGGCCCCTTTTGCTTTTGCTTCATTCACTGCGATCAAGCGATAACAAACTTTTTCTTTTCCGCGCCTATTTTTAGCGTTCACAGAAACGAAAATATCGCACGCAGAAGCTTTCATCGTATATTTTCCGCCAAGACTCGTGATCTTTTGCACTAAAATCAGCATTTCACGGTAATGTGAACGCTCATAATTAAGGGAAATACAAAATTTTTTCCCGCCAAAAATATTGGCAACGGGAATGATAGAAGATCGTTCTTTCAAAAAAGCAAGAAACATTGCTTCGTTTTTTGTCCCATGCCAAATACAATTTTCTTTTCCCGGCGGCAAAATGCGGTAGCCTTCAGCATCAAGCTCGGTATGATTTTTCTGTCTGATATAATTGCAGGAAATAGCAAAATCCTTTACCTCACCGGAGCATTTGCATTTCTCATGATAATCGGAAAGTGCGATTCCCGTTGCTTTACAGATCTCGCGTACAAGCTGCATCGTGGCAAACGCATCTTCATCGCTTTTATGAATGGTATGCGATTTTCCGATGCCAAAAACTTCGCACGCATGATCAAGCGACACCTGTTCCTTACAGCCTGCATAATCTGCATAAATACGCTGGCTATCCGTAAAAGAGAAATTCACGCAGGGCAACGAATAGCGCTGGCAGGATTTGCATAGAAATCCCACGTCATCACGCACAGAATGTCCGACCACGATCTGATCTTTCGCTTCCAAAAGCGCTCGGATCTCATGATAATATTTCGGAAATTTCGGCGCTTTTCGAAATTCCGCTTTGGAATATGCCAACACAAGCTCCGCCTTTTTAGACTTGCCGGCAAGATAAAAGCGTGCATCGGGATTGATGATGATATCCCTCTTTGCCAAAACGTTAAAATCCGTATCGGTGATCACGTATCCAAAGGAGCAAATGCTTCCCTTTCCGCCGTCGGCACATTCAATATCAAAAAACACATAACGCATGATAAGATCCTCTTTTTCTTTTAACAACATACAATCAATTATACCATGCCTGCAAAAACTTGTCAACCTTCCGATTCCACTTGCATTTTCCAAAAAAACATGGTATCCTTAAATAAAAAAGCAAAGAAAGAAGGCTCGTTCAAAATCATGCTTCAAAACACTGTTTATCGCTTAAAAAAAGAAAAGAAACTTCGTATTGGTTATTTCGGCGGCTCTATCACAGAAGGTTCCGGCGCGTCTATTCAGGAAGAAACCTCTTGGCGCGCAAGAACGACAGCTTTTATGCGTGTTGCCTATCCGGAAGCGGAGATCACCGAGATCATGGCCGCCATCGGCGGCACAGGAACCGATCTTGGTATTTGCCGCATCGAAAGAGATCTTCTTTCGAAAAATCCCGATCTTGTCTTTATTGAATTTGCCGTTAATGATTCCGGTATGCCGTTCAAAGAACAGCTTAATTTCTTTGAAGCTTGTCTGCGCCGCATCATAGAAAACGATCCAACCACCGATGTTATCTGTGTTTTCACCGCGACTAAAAACACTGAAAAACTCATCTGTGAAACGGGGGATTATCGAAGCCGTTCCACGCAGGCGTTCCTTTGCCATCATTATGGAATCCCCACTTTGGATATCGGAGAACATATGCGCACAGCAGTTCATCACGCCGGCGACGATTGGTTGGTTTACACGACAGACACCGTACACCCCAATGATAAAGGCTATCGTCTTTATGCAGACGTTGTGCGTAGCACGCTTATCAAATGGCTCGCGATCGAAACACCGCAATCGCTCAAAACGAAGCCCCTGCCTGCAAAAATCTCTGCTATACTTCCCGCCGGAAAGCTGACCGAGCTCGGCGAATGTGAAAATGCTCTTTGCGGCTGGCATTTCGTAGATAAACGCTTCAAAAACCGTTTTCCGCATTATTACAAAGCAGATGGTATCGGCAGTACCATCGACTATGAGTTCGACGGCACAGGCTTCGGTCTTTTCTGGATCATGGATAATAACGGCGGTATGATGGACATCTCCATTGACGGCGGCGCCCCCGTGCGCATTTCCGCTTGGGACGAATACTGCCCGAAATTCAGCCGTTCGGGCTATACGTTCCCTTTCAAATATCTCGAAAACAAGCACCACAAAGTACATATTGAAGTTTTTGAAGAAAAAGCACCCGAAAGTCTTGGCAACGACATTTCCATTTTCGCTTTCCTTACCCTATAATAAGTAAAAAAGTGGCTAACGCCACATCAACACCCCTGCCCCTCAATCATGAGGGGTTG
>CAYXQF010000096.1:0-6766 GCA_964466625.1 uncultured Lachnospiraceae bacterium
CATGAAGCCGCCGAAAACGGCGAGAATGGCAATCAGCGGCATCATCGCATTGATGCCTTCTGCCGCGCCGCGGTTGGTTTCATCGGTGCTGTCCGTCAGCCATGCGTTGAACGCCGCATCGTTAGCGGAGGAGCCGAAAAACGTCATGATACAGTCGAGTGCAATCACAAGGGAAACACCGGCGGACGCGGAGGGCAAAAGCAAGGAGCCGATGCTTCTTGCCGCTTCATTTGCGATGAGCGCAAAGCCGAGAATGGAAATGCCCCAAAGCAGATAGCCGCCGCAAATGAAAAGCTTTCGTTTACCGATCTTATCGGAGAGCGCGCCGATGAGAACTGTGGTCAGCGTCGCGGCGATGGCGCTTGCCATGACCATGGTGGAAATATCCGCGGCAGAGGCATGGAAAAGCTTATAAATAAAGACGTTGAGATACATGTTTTCCACAACCCACGCAATTTGTCCAATCAGACTGAATGTGGTGAGCGCACATAAGAAACGGGGAGAAAGCTTCGTTTTCATAAAGATGTCCTCTCTTGATTTTGATATATATAGTATAAATCATAAGTGCCGATTTTGCAAGAAATAAGGACAAAATGTACTTTACAAATCTCTATTTCTATGATAAAATGGAAAAAATTAGACTTGAAGGGAGATTTTTATATGCAGCTTAGTGAAAAAACGATTGCTTTATTGGAAGATATTGAACGCAGAATTGATCCCGAAACAGAGGAAGATTTTCAGAATCAATGGAGAGATTTTCTTTTTGACCGTTTTGAGGGAGAGATTTTTAATCCCGAAAGAAAAAAACTTTCAGCACCTTCTGTGGAGCTGGAGCCTATCCATATCAACGATGCTGTTGAAAACTACGACTTGATGCTTCGTTCGGAAATGATCAAAATTTCCGATGCTTTGAATCATAAAAGACATAATCTTGCGATCCGTGCCAATTACGGTACCGGTATTTTAAGCTCGGTTTTCGGCGCGGAAATCTTTATGATGCCGCGAAAAAATAATACACACCCCACGACCAGAACGCTTGGTGACACCGATCGCATTCATGAAATGGTGGACGCCGGCAAACCGGATCTTCACACCGGTTTTGGCAAAGATGTCTTTGCCTTTGCCGAGCTTTGTCGTGAAGTTTTTTCTGCGTATCCGAAGATCCAGAAATACGTAAAGATATATCACCCTGACGTGCAAGGGCCTCTTGACATTTCAGAATTGCTTTGGGGCGGAGATATGTTTTATGAGATGTATGACGATCCTGACTTTGTGCATGGGGCCCTCTCGCTCATTACGGAAACTTATGCCGATTTTCTCGATAAGTGGTATGAGATCATTCCGAAAAATACCGAGCTGAATCCCCACTGGACGAACTGGGCATATCTGTGGCACAAAGGCACGATCCTTATTCGAAATGACAGCGCGATGAACCTTTCGCCTGATTTTTACCGTGAATTTTCCGTGCCGTATGACAGCCGCCTTCTCGAACGCTTCGGCGGTGGTTGCATTCATTTCTGCGGCAGAGGCGACCATTATATCGAGGCGCTTTCCGAAATGCCCGGATTGTATGCTATCAATATGTCGCAGCCGCACCTCAACGATATGGAGAAAATATTCCAAAATACCGTGGACAAGGGCATCAAAGTTCTTGCCTTCAACAAAGGCTGGGCAGAGAAGCTCAAGGGACGCGATGGCGGATATCATCATCATTTGTCTATCTGATCAAACAAAAGGCGATCAAGCATATGCTTGATCGCCTTTTGGGTTTAAGTGAGCGCCCATTCTCCAATGCGGTCCTCGATAAGAAGATAGTTTTTGCCGTTCACGGTGACAGTGGGATTCGCTTGCATGTGGCGGCGTGTTTCCGTAGGATAAAGCTCATCAATTGCGACTGCATTTTCGGACTGATACCAGCGCATGAGCAGAAGTCTGCCGTCTTTTGTGACAAAATGTTCAGTATAAATGCCATTTTGCAGCACCGCGAATTTGATCGTTTGGAAACTTTTTTCTCCGATCGTAACGTGGTATACACCCATGGTATAACGAATGTTTGATTGTTCCAAACGGATACCAATGTCGTCGATCTTGGCGGGATTTTCTTTGATGAGAAGCGGTAACCCGTGAACACGGTCATTGCCATTCACCGATATATCGAAATCTTCTTCCAAAAAAGTGTGAATTTCCGAGGGAATATCCAAGTCTTCTTCCTCATCGTCAAAGCGCAGTGTGGCAAGTGTGCGCAGATATTCATCGGTTAGCTGAGCGAACCAAACACATTCGTTTTTATAAAGCTTTTTCGCTTTTACGTTGTAGGTGTCACGGTGGATCTGTACGCCCTCGGCCTCGTGGATTTTTGCTTTTTTCTTAACGGTACAAGTGGATACAAGCGCGAGCTTTTTATCGGGATAGCGATAGGTTCCTTCGGCATTTTTATTACCGATTCGCGGAATGATGAAGCAATCTTCTTCAAATTTTACTTCAAAAAACGGCGCATCCATACGTTCAATGGAAAGCCTGGGCATTTCTTTCGGGAAGTTCATGATAAAGTCATTTTTCATTTTGATACCTCTTTCATAAATAGATAATAGCTCCGGCGGACATTCTTTTTTGAATTGTTTTTTTGCGTAGAAGAGGCGGCTTTTTGCAGTACCTACGGGGATCTGCCGTTTTGCGGCGATCTCTGCCATGTGAAATCCGTTGGCATAGTCGAGAAGAAGCCGCGCAGATTCCTTTGGCATACGGCGAAGGACGTCGGAAACGATGTCCTCCGATAGGGTTTGCGATGTGGACAGAGATTCTTCCAGCGTTTCCAAAGGGAGATGCTCGTCCTTGGAATGCCGTCGAAACCAAAGATTACATTGATTTTTGGCAATGGAGAGTATCCATGCCTTGAAAACAGACTTGTTCTTCAAGGTTTCAAAGCTTTGAAACGCGCCGAGATATGTCTCTTGAATGACATCTTCTGCATCGTGGGTGGTAGGCATTCGAAAATGGATATATCGCTCCACGGTGATACGCACGTCTTGCAAATATTTTTCAAATTCAATTTTTTCTCGTGGATCCATAGATTCCTCCTTTCATCTGTTTGAAAGCGCTTTCATCTATATAGTTGCAAAGATCAAAAAAAGGTTCAAAATATGTTAAAAACCTACGGAATTTTCCGTAGGTTTTCGTTATTAATTGATGGAAACCGTAAACGCAAAGCGGAATTCTTTTTCCGCAAAGGAATAGGGCATTTTCGCGCGGTGGCCACAGCTATTGGAGCCAAGACCGCAGACCTTATAGTTGATGAGAAGGAAGGTGTTTTCGCTTGCGGTGAGTTCAAAGCTGTGATTTGCCTCGGTGAGCATTTCGGGGCTAAAATGGAGCGCGGAGAATTCAAAGCCGTTGCCGTCCACACGGAGTTTTTTCTCAAAGGAAGAGAGTATCGCGTATTTGGCATCAACGTGGTTGCCACATTCCTGAGGCATGATCATATCCTCAAGCTCGTCTGTAACATTTGTGCGGAACACGCTGTGATATGCGTGGTTTTGAATATCCGTATAGCAGGAACGGGGACCTTTTGCAAAGTATTCGAGCTCTTCGAAGCCTTTGATGGTTTCCATTTGCAAAGCGAAGCGCGGGATCTGTTCGATCCATGCGTTTTCGGGCTGTGTCGCTTTCACATCACTGTGAATACCATTTTCGTCGATCGTGTAACAGATCGTGAGATAGAAAAGCGGGATTCTGCCTTTTGCGGCAAAGATGCCTTCCATCTTTACGGTGATCGCAGTTTCAGTTTCGGTAATGTCATAAGTATGAACGTACATTCTTGCTTTGTGAATACCGAACTGATTCTGCCAACGCACCTTGATATTCATATCGTTGTCGGTAGGTGCGCGCCATGCTGTCCATTTCGCAGGAGAAGCAAGATATTCTTCGCCTGCTTTTTTTATGGAAACGATCGCCGCATCAGCAAGGCGGAGCATATATGCTTTTTCACCGCAATAAACGGAAAGAATGCCGTTTTCTTCCCGATGAGTAACGGGGGCAGTAGTGGGCTTCTTATCCTCTTTGAGCGTTGTGTTTACAGCGAGCTCTGTGAAAGACGCTTCGTCACCTTTCTTTGCAAACCAAGTGTCTGCTTTGTAGAGCGTGCGGAGCATCACATAGCAGGGAAGATTTGTTTCTTTCGGTAGATTTTCAAGGGAAAGCTCCATGGTTTCGTGCGCGTTTACGTTGCAGGAAAGTGTACCTGATGCGAGAACGGCGTCGCCGTCCTTGATCTCATAACTAAGCTCGAAAAGCTCGCTTGCGTTTGTGAAATCCATGCGGTTGATGAGGCGGATCTTGCCTGTACTTTCATCTGCCCATTCGATCTGAAGGGGTTCAATGGCTTTTTTCAGCGAGAAAAGAGAGGTGTGCGGCTCCATTTCGGGGGAAACAAGACCGTCGCAGCAGAAGTTGCTGTCATGCGGATATTCGCCGTGATCGCCGCCGTAGAAGTAAACGGGCTTGCCATTCTTTTCACCCTTGTAAACAGCGTGATCTTTCCATTCCCAAACACAGCCACCGGAGATACGGGGATATTGATAGAAAAGCTTCCAATAATCTGCTGTGGAGCCGGGACCCATGCCCATAGCATGTGCATATTCGCAAAGATAATAGGGGCGTTTATCGCCGCTCTCGTTTTTGCCCTGCATTTCCACGGTTTCCAGTGTTGCGTACATTTCACTGACAATGTCTACACAAGGATCGACGGGGGGCATTTCCTCTACCCAGCGCTGAACGCCGCTCATCGTGCCTTCATAATGAATCAGACGTTCTGTGTCACGGCTTCTTACATAGTCAGACATCGCTCTGTGGTTATCTCCGAAATAGCTTTCGTTACCAAGCGACCAATAGATGATGGAAACGCTGTTTTTATCTCTTTCGAGTGTGCGCACCATGCGGTCAACGTAAGCGTTTTTCCATTCGGGATTGCCCGAAAGCAGGAAAGAGGGATTTTGATTTCTCGTCATGAATTCCACGCCGTGACATTCAAGGTCACACTCGTCGACAACGTAAAAACCGTATTTATCGCAAAGCTCATAAAAACGGGGATCATTCGGATAATGCGAGGTGCGGATACAGTTGATGTTATACCGCTTCATCATCGTAAGATCGCGCATCATATCGTCCATCGTGACGGTATAGCCGTTTTTCGCGTGTGTATCGTGACGGTTTACACCCTTGAGCTTGATGGGGGTTCCATTCAAAAGAAGCTCGCATTTTTCACTGACGGAAATGCTGCGGAAGCCGATCTCTTTTTTGATATATTCCTCGCCTGCTTTGATGACGAGCGTATAAAGATTCGGCGTTTCTGCCGTCCAAAGACGGGGATTTTCCACGGAAAGCGAGGGGAGTGCCGTTTCGCCGTCATAAAGCGCGGCGCACACTTCTACGGGTTCGCCCGCAAACGTGCAGGAAACGGAAACTTCACCTTTGATATTCGTGCGGATATCCAGATCAAGAATGTGATTTTGCGGACGGGAAATCAGCCACACAGAGCGGAAAATGCCGTTATAGCGGAAGCAGTCCTGGTCTTCGAGATAGGTAGCATCACTATAAGTGAAAACGACGACGGTGAGATCGTTTTGTCCTTCTTTTACGTAATCGGTGACGTCAAATTCCGCGGCAAGGCGAGAGCCTTTGGACATGCCGACGTACTTGCCGTTCACATAAACGAGAAACATGGAGCATACGCCGTCGAACATGAGATAGGATCGTTCACGGGAATTTGCGATCGCAAACGTTCTGTGATAGATACCGACGGGCGTGTCCATGGGGACGTGGGGCGGCATGAAAGGGATCGGATATGCGATATTGGTATATTGGATCTGTCCGTAGCCGTGGCATTGCCAGCAGGCAGGGACGGGGAGTTTATTTTCAAAAGTGATATCGGAAACATTTTCCGGGACTTCGGGAATGGTTTCGTAATAACGGAAATCCCAAGTGCCGTCAAGAGAAGTCATGCGGCATGTATTTTCGGAAAAATCTGCGCTTCGGTAGGGTACGTAGTATGCGCGCGCAGGCATACGGTTTTCGCCGGGGAGTGCAGGTGTCAGCCATTTGGTTGCGTTCATTTTTGAATGTCCTTTCTGATGCTTTTGCGAGGAATTTTTCCTTTATTATAGAATTTTTTTGTGTGACTGTCAACATCTTTTTTATTTTTTTATTTTTTACCACGTTCGCACACCGTCGATGTGAAGAAAACGGATAGAGTCAAAGAAATAGGAAGAAAGCGGTCTGTCCAAGGCATCAAAGGAATGTGCGGCGATAAGAACGGTGGGACTCACGGCGGTGATGACGGGGGAATGATAAAAATCACCTCTTTTCGTGCCGAATTGCACGATATCGCCGACCTCAATTTCTTCGTAAGAAACTTCATGTGCATAGGGACCTACAGAATTGTTGCCGATCAGAAATTGATAAAGAAATTCGACGCCTGTCCAGGCAGGCGCGCGATCGGTGACGGAGCGATAATACCAACCCATCGTCGGTGTGGGATTCATGACGCCTGCTCCTGCGTATAAACATTGGGAAGCGAAATTGGTGCAATCGCCGCCGAGGGCGGAAAAATCGTAATAATTTGGATTTCTTCCAAGCGCCCATTTTCTGGCATAGGAAACAGCGGCTTTTCTCTCATAGGGAATTTCTTTCATAGGGAACCCTCCTTTGCTGTATTTTATAGCCCTGAGCAAAATAGCAAAAAGCCTTGTAGAATAAGGAGAAAAGCCTGCTC
>CAYXQF010000097.1:0-6680 GCA_964466625.1 uncultured Lachnospiraceae bacterium
TGACGCGCAGGGCAGAAAGATGTCTAAGTCTCTCGGTAACGGTATTGATCCTCTTGAGATCATTGAGACTTGCGGTGCGGACGCGCTTCGCTTCGCACTTCTCACGGGTAACTCTCCCGGTAATGACATGCGTTTCTCTCCCGAAAAGGTTGAAGCTGCAAGAAACTTCACCAACAAGATCTGGAATGCATCTCGTTTCGCCTTGATGAATATTCCCGAAACACTTGAGGATACTGCGCTTCCTGCGATGGAAAAACTTCACCTCGAAGACAAATGGATCCTCTCCAAATTCAATAAGCTTGCGGCAGAAGTTTCTGAAAACCTTGATAAATATGAGCTTGGTATCGCTCTTTCGAAGATCTACGATTTCCTTTGGAACGTTCTTTGTGACTGGTACATTGAAGTGATCAAGCCTCGTCTTTTCGCAAAAGAGACCGAAGACTGTGAAAACGCATGCCGTGTACTTTCCCATGTTCTCAGAGGTGCGATGGAACTGCTTCACCCCTTCATGCCGTTCATCACGGAAACCATTTGGCAGGCATTGCCGCATGAAGGCGAAAGCATCATGATCGCATCTTATCCCGTAAGAGATGAAAATTATATCTTCGAAAAAGAAGAAACTTCTATGGAACTTCTTATCACAGCGATTCGTCAAATCCGTAACCGCCGTGCAGAAATGAACGTTCCTCCGTCCAAAAAAGCGAAAGTTATCATCGTTTCTGCGGATAAAGAAACCTTTAGCCCTGCTGTTTCCGCTTTCTTTGAAAAGCTTGCCGGTGCTTCTACTGTGGAATATCCCGAAACCTTCCAGGACGAAAGCTGTGTTCAGATCATTTCCGACAAGGCATTGATCTACATTCCGCTTGCAGAGATCGTAGATTTTGAAAAAGAGATCGTACGTCTTGAAGCAGAAAAGAAGAAACTTCTTTCTGAAATCGAACGTATTGACAAGAAGCTTTCCAACGCAGGCTTCGTTGCTAAGGCGCCTGCCGCTGTCATCGACGGCGAAAAGGCAAAGAGAGCAGGCTATGCGGATAAACTTGCTTCCGTTGAAGAATCTCTTGCGAAATATCAAAAATAATTTTATAAATTTTCATTTTAGCTGTTAGATTTTGCAATATTTTTCGTCTATATTCATAGAGAGAAGATTTTTTCTGAAATATGAAAGAGAGGTATCTTATGAAAAAACGAATTGCATTAGTTTTAGCGCTTTTGATGGCGCTTACGCTGTTTGTCTCCTGTGGTGCCGCCGCGAATGACGCGATGGAAAACCTCAAAGGTGACTATGAATACAGCAGCGGGGAATCCGCCAGCGGTTCCTTTGAAACGGATTATACGGATAAAGACGCGAGTGAAGATGAGCTTGAAAAGAAGATCATCAAAACTTACCGTCTGTATCTGGAATCCAAAAATTTTGATGAAGCGATAAGTCTTATTGTGAGCGAAGCCGAGGAGCTTGGCGGCTATATTTCTTCCTCTTCTGTCAGCGGCAACGCTTCGACGGGCAGAAGCCGCTCGGCAGACTATACCGTCCGTGTTCCGAGTGCATTGGCAGAATCATATATTGCTGCGATCTCTTCTGAATGCAACGTGCTCAGCTCCACCCTTACGACGGACGATATTACGGACAGCTATTACGATAGCAAAGCTCGCATGGAAAGTCTTGTCGATCAGGAAGCGCGACTTCTCGCACTCTTGGATAAAGCGGAGAATCTCAGCGATATGTTGGCTATTGAGGATAAACTTACTGATGTCCGTGCAGAGATCAACGCTTTGAATAAGCAACTCCAACTGATGGATAAATCCGTGGATTACTCCTATGTATATATTCACCTTTCTGAGGTAATCGAATATCATGTGGAAGATCCCACGTATCTGGAAAGACTCGGCGATTCTTTCGGTGATTCTTTTGTGAACTTTGCAGAAGTTCTCGGCGAAGCACTTATCATCTTCATTTGGGTTTTGCCGTTCCTTCTTGTTGGCGGTACGATCGCTGTCATTGCCGTTACCATTTCCTTGAAAAAAGGGAAGAATAAGAAAAAGAAAAATAATGATGTCAAAGACGAAAATGAAAAATAAGAGCCTTTGATGTTGAAAAAGCGCACGGGGCATTCTTTGCTTGCGCGCGCTTTTTGTTTGGTAAGGAGGTTTTTAACATGATTATCGATGGTTACATAACAGATAAAAACAGAACCCCCGTTGAGGGAGCCAGCGTGGAAATCAAAGGTGAAAATTTTTACACCGTTTATGAAACGCAAAGTGATGAAAACGGACACTATTTATTCGATATTCCAAGCGGAAAGTATCCGTTTCTTATCGCGGTGAAGGATTACGGTGTGAAAAATCTTGAATATTGGTGTCAAAACATCATGCTTACAGAAGATATGTCTTTGGACATTTCTTTTGATAAGCTGGAGATTTATGGTTTGCACGCATTCACCGTTAAGGGTGCATATCCTGCCTTGATGATTTATTTCCGTCCGATGAGTCTTGAAAAGTTTCAGCGTGGAGAAAAGGACATTGCACCCGAGATCGAACGTATCAAAATTACACTCGATGGCAAAGAACTACCGCTCCTCGTGAAAAACCGTGTGATGGAATCGATTGGAGAAGGCGCTTTGACGGCATACTTGATTCAAGCAGATCGCATCGGCGATAAAGGCGCATGGCATCGCCTTGACGTGAAAATTTGGGACGAAAACGATAATTTCGGCATGGCAACGATCTTCAACTGAATAAAAAAGAAAACCCTGATAAATCAGGGTTTTCTTTTTTATTCCATAGGAAATTGCGTAAAATTTGTTTCGCCGCTTTTTTATTGAATGATCTTGAATCCTTCTTTTGTAAGTTCTTCCTTGATCTTTTCGATCTGGGCGAAGTCACGGGTTTCCATGCTGACGCGCAGATAACAGCTGGAGATCGCCATATTGGGATCGGAACGTTCATGACGAACGCCGACAACATTGGCACCACAACGGGAGATGATCTCGCTGACGCCGACGAGCTGACCGGGCTTGTCTTCCAATGCAACGACGAGCGTTGTATTTCTGCCGGAGGTGACAAGACCTCGTGTGATGACACGAGAGAGAATATTTACGTCGATATTGCCGCCTGAAACCACGCATGCGACTTTTTTGCCCTTGATGGGGAGCTTACCGAACATTGCAGCCGCAACACTGACAGCACCCGCTCCCTCAGCGATCAGCTTCTGTTTTTCAATCATGGCGAGAATTGCGGTTGCAATCTCGTCTTCGGAAACAGTGACGATCTCATCAACGTATTTTTGCACCATATCAAACGTGGTGTCACCGGGGTGTTTCACGGCAATACCATCTGCAAAGGTGTGAACGGAATCGAGTGTGATTGCTTCACCTTTGAGGCGGCTTTCATACATGCTGGGCGCATTCGCTGCTTGCACACCGTAAACTTTAATATTGGGGTTCAACTGTTTGATCGCAAAAGCAACACCCGAAATAAGTCCGCCGCCACCGATCGGAACGATCACGGCATCGACATCAGGCATCTGGTCAAGAATTTCAAGACCGACGGTACCTTGGCCTTCGATCACTTCATCATCATTGAAGGGGTGAATGAATGTAGCGCCCGTTTCTTTTTGCAGTTCTACAGCCTTAAAATAAGCGTCATCATAAGCACCTTTTACGAGAATGACTTCTGCGCCGAGGCGTTTGGTGGCTTCCACTTTACTGATGGGTGCGTTATCAGGCATGCAAACGACGCTTTTTACGCCTTGCTTGGTGGCGGCGAGTGCCACGCCCTGCGCGTGATTGCCTGCGCTGCAAGCGATAATGCCTGCGGCTTTCTGCTCATCAGTAAGTCCGCTGATCTTATAGTAAGCGCCGCGGAGCTTAAAGCTACCTGTTACTTGCAGATTTTCGGTTTTGAGATAAATATCGGTATCCGTGCTGAGATTCGGCGCATGGATAAGGTCTGTTTTTCTTGCCACTTCGCGAAGGACGAAAGCGGCATGATAGATTTTATCAAGAGTTACCATTTTCTTGTGATTCCTTTCCTTCCAGGAAATTGATGAATTGCTGTGCCGTTCTGCCCGAAATACCGCCGTGACGGATCTCCCAGCGATTCGCAAGCGCGAGAAGCTCTTCTTCGCTTATATCGAGTTTCAGCTGACGCTTTGCGATTGCTTTTACAATGTCGTGATAAAGCTTTCTGTTCGGTGCGCTGAAGTTGATGGTTACGCCGAAGCGTGCCGCGAGAGAAAGCTTTTCTTCCATCGTGTCAGAACGGTGCAGATCATCGGAAAATTCCATGTCATTTCTATCCGACCACGTTTCTTTGATGAGATGACGGCGGTTAGAGGTGGCATAGATGAGAATATTATCAGGACGGGTTTCCACACCGCCCTCGATGACAGCTTTGAGAAATTTATATTCGAGTTCATTTTCTTCAAAGGAAAGATCGTCAATGAAGATGATGAAACGGTAATTTCTATTTTTTACCGTAGCGATGATCTCGGAAAGATTGCGGAATTGATGCTTGTATATTTCAATCATGCGCAGTCCCGAATCATAATATTCGTTGATGAGCGCCTTGACGGAAGAAGATTTGCCCGTACCGGCATCGCCGTAGAGAAGCACGTTGTTAGCGCGTTTGCCGGCAAGAAAACTTTCTGTGTTCTCCACGAGCTGTTGCTTTTGGCTGTCATAACCCACCATATCCGCGAGCATGACCTTGTCGGTATTATTGATAGGCAGAAACTCCACACCACCGCCGAGATTTTGAATGCGGAATGCGCGGTTGAGCCCAAACATACCGACACCGTAGGCACCGTAAAAGTCTGTCACAAGACGGAAGATTTCGTTTTCATCTGCCGCGTTTTCGATCTCTTGGGAAAGCTTTTGCACCTTTTCGCTGACGCTTCGGTAGTAATGCTTTTCGGATTTCCGGATTGCTTTATAATTTGAAATCGTGGTAAAGCAATCAATGCCAAGTGCTTTTTCGATGGGGGAGAAATTAAAATCAAAAAGATTTTTAAAGATGCGGAAATCATTTTTGGCGAAATGATTGACACTGCCTTCCATTGCACCGCGTCGCTCCGCTGTGAGAGAAAAGGAGTTTTCGTTGGTGATGAGAACGAATGTCAGATAATTATGCCAGAGATTGGTATCGAAACCATATTTGGTGGAGAGATCGAGAAGCTTTTTGATCTCGCCGTAAATGCGGCGGATAAGAGAAGCGGTTGTGTCGCTTTTTTTCTCGAAATCTTCATAAATTTCGGCAAGTCGGAGAAGAACGCTATCTTCTCCGAGATTGCTGTAAAGAATCAGATTGGATATTTGACGGTACATAAGTGAGTCGTCCTTATTTTAAGAAAGAATTGCGCCTTTATCCGCAGAAGAAACGAGCTTCGCGTAGCGTGCGAGATAGCCTGTTGTCACCTTCGGCTTGGGGCAGACCCATGCGGCTCTGCGTTTTGCCAGCTCTTCATCGGAAACCTTGAGCTCGATCTTGCAAGCAGGGATATCAATTTCAATGATGTCGCCCTCTTCCACAAGAGCGATGGTGCCGCCTGCCGCCGCTTCGGGGCTGACGTGACCAATGGAAGCACCGCGTGTGGCGCCGGAGAATCTACCGTCGGTAAGGAGCGCAACGCTTTCACCAAGTCCCATGCCGCAGATCGCAGAGGTAGGGTTGAGCATTTCGCGCATACCGGGACCGCCCTTCGGTCCTTCGTAACGGATCACGACCACGTCACCGGAAACGATCTTCTTTGCGTAGATCGCCGCAATTGCTTCTTCTTCGGAGTTGAATACGCGTGCAGGACCTGTGTGCTTCATCATTTCGGGAGCAACGGCAGACTGCTTCACAACGCAACCGTCCATTGCCAAGTTACCTTTCAAAACAGCAATGCCGCCATTCTGGGAATAAGGATTTTCAATGGGACGAATGATAGAAGTGTCACGGTTGACAACGCCTTCGAGGTTTTCGCCCATGGTCTTGCCTGTGCAGGTCATAACGGAAAGATCAAGGAGGTCTTTCTTTGTAAGCTCTTTCATCACGGCGTAAACACCGCCGGCTCTTTCAAGGTCTTCCATGAAGGTGTCGCCTGCAGGAGCGAGATGACAAAGGTTGGGCGTTTTTGCGCTGATCGCGTTGGATTCATCAAGGCTGATGGTCACGCCTGCTTCGTGCGCGATGGCAGGGAGATGGAGCATGGTGTTTGTGGAGCAACCGAGTGCCATGTCAACAGTTTCCGCATTGTGGAGTGCCGCAGGTGTCATGATATCTCTCGGACGGATATCTTTTTCGATGAGATCCATGATTTGCATACCTGCGTGCTTGGCAAGACGAATACGCGCGGAAAGAGGCGCGGGGATCGTGCCGTTGCCGGGAAGTGCCATACCAATGGCTTCTGTGAGGCAGTTCATGGAGTTTGCAGTATACATACCCGAGCAGGAACCGCAAGAAGGACAAGCGTTTTCTTCGTAATCAAGAACGCCTTTTTCGTCAAGTGTGCCTGCATGGTAAGCGCCGACAGCTTCAAACATATGGCTCAGACAAGTGCGTCTGCCGTCGGTGAGTCTGCCGGCGAGCATAGGACCGCCGGAGCAGAAGATGGTGGGAATATTGAGTCTTGCCGCAGCCATAAGCAGACCGGGAACGTTTTTATCACAGTTGGGAACCATGACAAGACCGTCAAACTG
>CAYXQF010000098.1:0-6628 GCA_964466625.1 uncultured Lachnospiraceae bacterium
GCTGAAGATGCCTATGATGAAATGTATAAAACCACCTTTGATCTCATCGTTTCCGATATTATGATGCCGAGAATCGACGGTTTTGAGTTTGCTAAAACCGTTCGTTCTCTGAATAATGATATCCCGATTCTGTTCATGACAGCCCGTGACGATTTTGCCTCAAAGCAAAGAGGTTTTCGCATTGGTATTGATGATTATATGGTAAAGCCTATCGACCTTGATGAACTGTTTCTTCGCATTGGCGCACTTCTGCGTCGTTCCAAAATTGCCTCAAGCAGACGTCTTGAGGTCGGCAATTTCATAATGGATGCCGATGAACGAACCGCAACACTCGGCGACGATGAAATATCTCTTACGGCAAGAGAATTTGACCTGCTTTATAAACTTCTTTCTTATCCCAAAAAGACGTTTACACGCACACAACTAATGGACGAATTCTGGGACGTGGATACACAGACGAGTACGCGTACCGTTGACGTATATATGACCAAACTTCGTGCGAAGCTAGCAGATTGCGATGCTTTTGAAATACAAACTGTTCACGGGCTTGGCTATAAGGCGGTGATCAAGTGAAAAAATCGACTTTCGTACGAAAAATTTTGCAGGGACTATATAATTACTTTCTGTTTTTTCTCCTTGCAGCATTCCTTGTGACCTGCACCACGATGCTTTTTGTGAGTGTTTTGTCAGAATCACTCGAAATCGAATTAACGGACGACAATCTGCAAATGGCAGCAAAGCTGACCTTTTTGAACGTTTTGGCGCTCAGTACACTTTTTACAATATTTGATGCGATACGAAGAAAATTTACAACAGAGAGGGTCACAAAACACATCATTTCTGCCGCTCAAGAGATTGTAAAGGGAGATTTCGATGTTCGCATCGCACCGATCAGCAGTTTTTCGGCAGACGATAATTATAATGTGATCATTGATTGCTTTAACACCATGGCGTCAGAGCTTGCGAGTGTTGAAACCTTACGGACAGATTTCATTGCTAACGTATCGCATGAAATGAAAACACCTCTTGCTGTGATGCAAAATTACGGCAAGCTTTTGCAATCTCCCGATCTTTCTGATGAAAAACGCATTGAATATGCCAAAACGGTGAGCGATGCTTCTCGCCGTCTTGCGGATATGATGACGAATATTCTAAAGCTGAACCGTCTGGAAAATCAGCAGATCTATCCGAAGATTGAAACTTATGATCTCGGAGAACAGCTTTGTGAAAATCTTTTGCAGTTTGAGCCCGTGTGGGAGAAAAAAGGTATTGAGATCGAAACCGATATAGAGGAAAACGTGTTTGTGTCAGCTGACAGTGAACTTTTATCACTGGTTTGGAATAATCTCTTTTCCAATGCTTTCAAATTCACGGAAAGTGGTGGCACCGTCGCGCTTTCTCTTGCCGCTGACGAGCAATATGTCATTGTGAAAGTCAAGGATACAGGGTGCGGCATGACGCCCGAAATCGGTGCGCATATTTTTGACAAATTTTATCAAGGTGATGCTTCCCATGCGACACAAGGAAACGGACTCGGTCTTGCGCTGGTAAGGCGTGTTGTCGACATTATGCAGGGTGAAATTACCGTGGAAAGCATCGTGGGGATTGGAACAGTTTTCACCGTGAAAATCAGGAGGACAGCGCATGAACTGGAAGAAACTCGGTAAAGCACTGTTATTTCCGCATATTGCGATTATGATCGCGCTCGTACCCGTTTCCACCGCATTTCTCGTATATTCAATGGTTGTTTTAGGAACAGAATCCGCATTCGCCATTGCTTCTTACGTGTTGGCGGCATATACTTTGACCGTGTGGTGTTTTAAAATACCGTGCTTGATTCGTTTTTTCAAAGATTTCAAGCAAAAAAATAAATTTGCCAGACGATGGCAGGACGATGATAGCTTGCGCGTGAACGTTTCGCTCTATACCTCGCTGATCTGGAATATTGTCTACGCTGTTTTTCAGTTATGGCTTGGGATTTATCATCATACGTTTTGGTTTTGTTCCTTGGCAGGGTACTATTTTTCGCTTGCTGTGATGCGATTCTTTTTAGTGCGGCATACAAGAAGATTTGCGCCCGGCAAAGAAATGTGTATGGAGCTTCAAAAATATCGAGCTTGCGGTTGGATATTTCTGATCATGAACCTTGCGCTGACGCTGATGATCTTTTTTATGGTATATTGGAACAGGACGTTTATCCATCACGAGATCACAACGATCATGATAGCAACTTATACATTTACCTCCTTAACCTTTGCTATTATGGGCATCATCAAATACCGAAAATATCAAAGCCCTGTCTATTACGCATCGAAAGCGATCAGCTTTGCGGCGGCGTGTGTTTCCATGTTGACGTTGGAATCCACAATGCTGACTACATGGGGGCAAGAAGATAGTTTGGAATTTCGCCGAATCATGCTTGCTTTGACAGGGGGGATCATCTCACTTATCATTATCGTAATGGCGATTTTTATGATTATAAAAGGAAGTAAAGATCTGAAAAAATTCAAGGAGATATCTCATGGAACAAAAAAACAATGACGGATTTTCCTATACTTATTCCGCTCGTGAACAGGCGGAAATCAGAAAGATCCGAGAAAAATATATAAATGAAGAAAAAGAAGAAGATCAGATGACGCGTTTGCGTAAATTGGACGCAAAAGTTGCCGAAAAAGCGCAAATCGTTTCTCTTGTGTTCGGTATTATTGGCACACTGATTTTTGGATTGGGATTGAGCTTCGTCATGTCTGATCTTGGTGCGCTATTGGGTGCTTATCAAAACTTAGCGATGCCTCTTGGTGTTATTATTGGAATTTTGGGTGGCATTCTTTTAAGCCTTGCTTATCCAATGTACAATTTTACGCTGGAACGAGAAAGAAAAAAGATTGCACCCGAAATTATCAGATTGTCAAACGAACTAATGAAATAATAAGGAAAGGGACTCTGTGAAAACAGTCCTTTTTGCTGTTTCGATATATTTACACAAGCGACGATTCGTTTGCCATACGTTTGCCATACGTTTGCCATCATGCAATTTTGATTATTTCAATCTTTGAACAGATTTATAAAAATCATTGAACGAACTATGAATTTATTCGCAATCCGCTTTACAAGAAGAATTTGGAATGATATAATAAATACAAAGAATGAATTTTAACTGAAAGGATACAGGTATAGATTATGAACACAAAAATACTTATCATCGACGATGATCCTCACATCAGTGAAGCAATAAAACTTTATCTTGAAAATGAAGGTTATGAAATAAAAAACGCTTATGACGGTGCAGAAGGCGTAAATATGTTTAAGGCAGTTAATCCCGACATTGTATTGCTGGATATCATGATGCCCAAAAAGGACGGTTGGCAGGTCTGCCGGGAAATTCGTGAAATTTCGGCAAAACCCATCATCATGCTGACTGCAAAGGGCGAGGTTTTTGATAAAGTTCTCGGTCTTGAGCTCGGTGCCGATGATTTTCTCGCAAAACCCGTGGACATGAAAGAACTTTCTGCAAGAATCAAAGCGGTTTTGCGTCGTTGCCAAGCGAATGACACTCATCTTGATGACGAAGCAGTTCGTTTTGAAAACCTGGAAATTTCTTTGCAAAAATATGAACTGAAAGTATCCGGCAAAACCGTTGATATTCCGCCGAAGGAATTGGAACTTCTTTATTTCCTTGCCTCCAATTATAACCGCGTGTTCACCAGAGATCAACTTCTGGATAAGGTTTGGGGATTTGATTATCTCGGCGACTCCAGAACCGTTGACGTTCATGTAAAGCGCTTGCGCGAAAAGCTGGAAGGTGTCAGCGACAAATGGGTACTGAAAACCGTCTGGGGCGTTGGTTATAAATTTGAATTGCTGGCATAACGGAAATTGTCGATAGCGAAAGAAGGGGTTGCGTGAAAAAAAGTATCTTCACAAAATACATTTCCGCGTTTCTACTGATTATTTTTATCAGTTTTTTTGTACTTACGCTGATCATCAGTTCCATGACCATTCGTTCGGAAAATACGCAAAAACAATCCGTCGCTGAAAATACTGCGGAATATATTACCGAATATTTGATCTCTGAATTTTCTACTACTTTTTTGGTTCCGACGAACTTTGAAAGATTTGTCGCGTTGAAACGCAATGATATTTCCAACATGATCGACATTCTTTCCAAAAATGCGGAGGAAATGACGATATTTATTACTACACCCACAGGGAAAATCTTAATTTCTACAGATAATGCTTATTCGGGTAACATTGATGACGCACAAATACTGGAGTCTTTGGCGACAGAACAGGGAAGTCATCTTTATACAGATATGAGCGGACTTCTGGACAGAAAATACGGAGTGCTGATCACACCGTTTCAATATGAAGGCACTGATGTTTTCGCAGGCGCGCTCATCGTTTGTCACAGCGCGGGCGTCCCTAATACTTTGACGATAAGTACGGTTCGTACGATCGTTCTTGCCAGCCTTTGGGTGATGATTGCAAGTTTCGTTGCGATCTATTTTATAACAGAAAAAATCGTAGCACCAATCAAACAAATGACTTATGCCACAAGAAATTTTGCAAAAGGACAATTCGATGTAAAGATTCCCGTTGTCGGCGAAGATGAAATTGCGGAACTTGCCACAGCATTCAATTCCATGGCAGATTCATTGGCAAACTATGAATACACAAGAAGCTCTTTTCTTGCCAACGTTTCGCACGATTTGCGAACGCCCATGACGTCGATTGCCGGTTTCATTGACGGAATCTTGGAAGGTGCGATCCCTCCCGAAAAACACCCCTATTATCTCGAGATTATCGGACAAGAGGTGAAAAGACTTTCCCGCCTTGTTTCTTCCTTATTGGATATTTCCAGAATGGAAGCGGGAAATCGCAAATTCGAAAAAGTCCCCTTTGATATTTCCGAAATGGCAAAAATCATACTTCTGTCATTCGAATCAAAAATAGACGCCAAAAAGCTTGACGTGGAATTTGAAGCGCCCGATGAACGTTTGATGGTATATTCAGACAAGGACGCGATCAACCAAGTGCTCTATAATCTTTGTGATAATGCCGTGAAATTTTCAAAAGAAAACGGCAAATACAAATTATCTCTCTATGAAGAAGGGAACAAGATCGTTGTTAAAGTTTTCAATGAGGGTGCAGGAATCCCTGCAAAAGATATTCCTCATGTTTTTGATCGCTTTTATAAAAGCGACAAGAGCCGCGGTCTTGATAAAACTGGTGTCGGTCTTGGACTTTACATCTGCAAGACCTTGATGGATAATCTTCATGAAGATATTTCTGTTAATAGTAAACAAGATGAGTATTGCGAATTTACGATTCGTGTGACAAAATATAAAGAAGATAAATCTTCACACAGAAGAAACGCACAAGAATCTTGACAAAACATCAATTCGTTGCTATAATGAAAGTAGCCGAAGAAAAATAGGTTCACGCTTATCGGCGTGGACCTATTTTTGCTATCGACATATATGAAGTCGGCTTTCTCACACAAAAATTATCTACATCATTCTCTTTGCTGCGAATACCATGCGATTCCGCCGACGAATTGGACATTCCGTTGTTATCATATGGCTGTTGCGGTCATTGTGATACTTTCCTCTCGATACGGAAAATTGATGCTTCTGATTTTGTAATTGCCAAAATCGCCTTGCTTACATATGAAATCAAATAAAGCGGGTAGGTTTTGTCCAAAAATAAATTTATACAGTATTGCTTCGCTACACGCGCGGCAATCAAGGAGGCTATTGTGATTAAAATTTCCCCGTCGGTACTGGCTTGTGATTTTTCAAAGCTCGGCGAAGAAGTTCAAAGAGTAGAAGACGCAGGCGCGGAATTGCTCCACTTAGACGTTATGGACGGTCTGTTTGTTCCGAATATTTCATTCGGTCCGGATATTATCAAATCCGTTCGCAAACAAAGCAAACTCATTTTTGACGTTCACTTGATGATCGAAAACCCTGCACGCTATATTGATAAGTTTATTGATGCAGGCGCAGATATCATCACTTTCCACTATGAAAGCTGTGAAAATCACGAAGAAGTTTTGCAGATGATTCGCAGCGCTGGTGTAAAAACATCAGTTTCTATCAAACCAGCCACACCTGCTTTCGTTTTGGAACCGCTTCTTCCTTATTTGGATATGGTTTTGGTTATGACTGTGGAACCCGGATTCGGCGGCCAAAAATTCATGCTCGAAACTATGGAAAACGTTCGTAGCTTGCGCAACATGATCAACTCAGGCGGATACGAAATCGACATTGAGGTCGATGGCGGTATCAATGCAGAAACTGCGGCAATTGCAGCGGCTGCCGGTGCAAATGTTTTGGTTGCAGGTTCTTCTGTTTTCCGTGCTGACGACGCAGAAAAAGCGATTGCCGATATTCGTGCGGCTGCAGAAGCCAATTATACCGCATAACGGTGTTCTTGATACTTTTAACGATTAGATAAAATCGTCTGTTTCACACACAGGACTTCGAGTGCATGATCTTGTGCAAATAACTTATTACTGCGAAGTACCGATTATATAGATTTATTGAGGCTGGTTTAAAAACAGCCTCTTTTTTGTTGCATAGGAAATTGCGCAAAGTGTTGCAAAGCGAAAAAAGATGTGATATAA
>CAYXQF010000099.1:0-6624 GCA_964466625.1 uncultured Lachnospiraceae bacterium
CGACCTCATCCTTACCAAGGATGCGCTCTACCGACTGAGCTATAGCAGCATTTGCGCTGACAGCTTCGCCATTATATCGCACACCACGCGAATTGTCAACCCTTTTTTCGCAAAAATTTACGCATTTTCAGGCCTGCGCCCATTCCGGGCAGGATTCAAACATATGCTGCTTCCCCTTATACGCAAATGTGATCCGGCAGGAATGGAGCATGGGGGCAGTGGTTTCTGCCCGGGAGCCGTACTTGTGGTCGCCCACAAGGGGAAATCCCCGGCTGGCGAACTGGACCCGGATCTGGTGGCTTCTGCCGGTATGCAGCCGGATGTGCACCAGAGAGGTCTCCCCTGCCCTGAGCCGTTTAAACTCCAAACGGGCGGGTTTTACACCGGCCCGCTGTTTTTTTACCACGAAGACCTTATTTTTCCGACTGTCCTTGAACAGAAGATCCTGCCAGTCCCCCGCTTCCGGGGGTGTACCGTGGACCATGGCCACATATTCCTTGACCATGGAGCCGTCCTGAATGGACTTGGACAGTGCCGCGGCGGCTGCTTTGGTACGGGCGTAGACCATGACGCCCCCCACATTCTGGTCCAGCCGGTGGAGGGTATATACCTCACCCCCAAGGATCTTTTTCAGTTCAGCCGGGACTTCCTGCTCCGCGTCCAGACCCACAGGCTTGACGCAGACGGCAAAATCGGCATTGTTGTACAGTATTTCCATGGTCATACCTCTCGGTTTGATCTAACTTTTTCTCTAAAAACGAGGCCATAATCGTCAACAAAATTCTACCCAGCCGCTCCCGGGGTGGGTGTTACTTGCTAAGACACAGAACAACCATTATCTGCAATTTTGCGTAGCCATATTCTGTCTTTAGGCCAAATATCGTTACCCGAAAGCCACGGTGCAACCTGCAGAATATCTTCCAGACATTCGTCTTCCCGGGGCATGATCGCACATACGCCGCTGTGAATCTCAGACACAAAGAATACTGTTCCATCGTTGCGGTAAAAAGTTGGGTCGTCGGGGTTCCTGAATCCCCACCCACACAGCCATTCAAAAATACCGTCGGCAATACCAATCATAGCATCGCACAATTCGGGACATACACGATAGAATTTCACACAGCAATAGCTGCTGGAATTAGAAAACACGGTTATATTCTTTGGTTTCGGTATTTCAAATGCCTTTAATATATCGGCAGCTACCAAATCAGGATACAGGTACTTCAGACACAATACGGAACTGTTGCGGCAGCATATCCGCAGCAATTCCTTGTAGCGATCTCCACGGATATCGTATTCTTCATTTCCATAAATGTCCGTATCATAAAAAGCATAAACTTTCATATATCATCCCCCATAAACAGAACCGTACCATACATGGAAGTGTTTATATATCCCAAAGAGGTTACGTCCAAAAACATGATAATGACTATACTCTCCAACCTTAGGTGGATCCAAAAGTGGAATTCCGCCAAACCCTAAGTCCCAAGCCATTTCAAAAGCATCTTTATTCTCAGCTGTATTTAACAAGTCAGTATTACTCAATAATTTCAATAATTACTTCTTTTGATACAATATGCAATTCATCTCCGGAAAACATTTGAAACAGTAGGTAAAGAGAATCTTCATTATATTCACTATAGTGTGGAAGATATTTTTCCAAATATGAAAAATCAGCTTCTGCAGTTATACCAATGATTTCTTTTCGATCACCATGCCATTTGCCTTTAATAGAAAGAGCAAGTTCAACAACGTGAAAGGTGAAATCAATCTTAACACCCTCAAAAGGATTAAACAAAGAAATTTTTATGCTTTCATTTCCATAATCGCAGTTGACACTTTCTATTTCGGCATCATGGCCCCAACTATCGTATAAAAAAGCCTTTAATTCTACGATATTGCTTTTCTCAAATCTCGGCATTGCGTACCTCCTGATATTATCCGAAAGGAAAATAGATTGTTGCATAAGGTTCCGGAACAACATCCCCTGGGTAGAAATGAACTTTAGCTTTTCGGTATATAGGGTTGTTTATATGGTAATGCGACCCATTGGGATAATTGGGATTCTCGTCCCAGCGAAATACTTCAGTATTTGTAAGTGGATCCATCCAACTAATAAATGCTCCGTTCTTTGTCCCAGTTATAGGCACTTTAACTAATCCAACAGGATTGAAAGTGTTTGGATCAACCGGGAAAATCACAGGACTGTCAGGTTTCTTCGGAATAGCTATTGCAACTGATTTTTCTTTTGCTGTGGTTTGATTATACGCACGGAGTGCTATCATTTCACTACGTACAGATTTGGTAGATAAGTCCAAAAGTGCAACTCCTGCGACTGTTACAGCTACTGATGCAACGACGCTGTCTACGGCTGTACCATTACCATATCCTCCGCTTGGCGCACCTACATATCTGCCGTCATAAGGCAAACAGATGCCACCACCGCCGCCTCCAGAAGTTCTTTCAAAATAAGTCCCACGAGGATCTATCCTTACTATAGGATTATTGCCGCAGTAGGCAAACATGTTGTTACCCTGTAATCCCTGACCCGTGGATGTCAATCCATCCGCATTGATGAATCTACCGATCTCGGGATCATAGTAACGGGACTGGAGGTAATATAACTGGGACTCTCGTGGTTGGGTCTATCCATCCCTCTGAAAATCAGGTTTTTTTAAGGCTTCTAAATCAACCTGTTTGATCTAACTTTTTCTCCAAAAACGAGACCATAATCGGCAACAACGTTGGGTCAAAATTCTGCCTTTCCACCCCGGGAGCATCCACTCCCGGGGTGGGTGTTAATCTAACTGATTTTCAAGCCAGGTATTTGCGGTTAATCCCTTGTTGCCCCTTTTTAGCCCAACTTTTTCTTAGGGTTCACGCAAACCGTCCCCCTGTCCCCTGTGTCCCCTGCGAATCGTTAGCACACAGAACAGTCACCCGTGTATTTTGTCTTGCGTTTTGAGATAAATACGAAAAAAACAGCAACCACACCAACAATAATAATTATATAGGGAGCCGGATCGTAGGATCTCACATTATATTGGCTTATTATATCACCGGACTTGGATTGCACAACCACGGATCTTGTATTACTGTTCGTATGCAATGCGTAACGGGTTGCATGAACCACCTTTTCATAATCCTGCTGACCGTACATTTCCCTTATGTATTCAGGTATTGCTTGGATCTCTGTTGCGGAAATAAACTGTCCGTCCGTTCCAACTTTTATTTTCATGTTCTCTTTTGGGAAATACAAAAGTACATTACCATCTGATTCGTCGAAAGCTGCATAAACAGACCCGGCACTATATAAAACGATTTGATTTTGAAATTCCAAGTTGCTGTTATACACATCGACATAATGTGTTGTTGCGCATGATAACACAACAAGAAAACTTCCGTTATCAGAAATATACATTCCTTTTAAATGATCATACTCCCCAACAGATGAATCATTTACAGACAGCAAGATATCATTGGTGTATGTGTCGTGAAATGAGGAATTAAGGGACTGTGATATTTCATTCATTGCATGGCACAGAGGAGAGCAACACATAAATAGGAGTATTATCGTGTGAATAATTAAAATTTTAGACGCTTTTTTATGCTGTGCCATACTTCCTCCCAGCTTACAAATTCTGTTGTTACTGTGTTTGTCTGTGCAACATGGACATCCATGCCCACACCAACCACCCCTATAGATAGTTGTGCACCAATTAATTCTCCACTATGGTCTGCTACAGGTTTATCGCCAACTAAATCCACGCCAGTCTTGCCTGCAGATGCACCAAGGTATGTTGATATACCTTCAAGTTCTGATGCATGTTCTTTGTTGGTAGCTTGAATAAAGCAAGAAAAACCAGCAGAAAACAAACCGATTGTTGTTGTTTCTCTTTCTTTTGGTGTTGAATAACTATACTGATAAGATACTCCATCTTTATCAAAGGTAACAGACTTTGATGCAGATGCTCCAACGAAAAATGTTCCTGCGATACCATAACCAATTGTAACGGTTAACTTGCCGTTATAATCCGCGCTTAGGACAGGACAGTTATTACAATAGGCAAACATATTGTTGCCGAGTAGACCTTGACCTGTAGATGTAAGGGCATCAGCATTGATGAAGCGGCCGGTTTCGGGGTCGTAATAACGGCTCTGGAGGTAATACAACTGGGACTCTGGGGAATGGGGCTATCCATCCCTCAGAAAATCATGGTTTTTCAAGGCTTCTAAGTTGGTCTATTTGATCTAACTTTTTCTCAAAAAACGAGACCAAAATAGTCGACAAAATTGGAGCAAATCCTACCCTTCCACCCCGGGAGCATCCGCCCCCGGGGTGGTTAATCTTTAGGGATATCCGGCTCACCGGAGGAGACAAGAGAACCGTCACCTGTCTTATTGGATGGGACGGAAGAGTCGTCCTCTGTCTTGCTGTCCCACCCTGGGTGCGCAGGCTTCTTCTCCGGTTTGATATACCCGTTTAATGTGCAGTCTTTGTAAAAAACCAGATATGAAAGCAAAGAGTGAAGTAGCAACAATCCAAAGCCTAATGCATATGGGAATAAAGCAATCATATATGACAAAGTTTCTTTAATCATTACTCCCACGCCTATCAGCAAAAAAAGAGCAGAGCAAATTGTGTTTCTTCTAAATCTCCGCAGTAAGCGATAGTTACGATATCGATAGTAATAAGAAATGAGAGGGGATTGCACATTCGTAATAGCGCAGTTTATCAATAAAATATTACTCGGAGATAAAAAAGGAATTCCCGTGCAAGGTATTTGTGTCTGCCCTTTCTGATGTTTAAACTCATGAAAGACCCAAGCGTCACTATTGGTTCCTGTTTCGGGAGTCATAACAAAATAGTTATACTCTTGCGGAGTAGTTTTCATAAACGCATATTTGCTTCCGCGCACCTCAACAAGCACAAGTCCTTCATGCGCTTTTTCTTGCAACCATTTTTCAGTTTTGATGGTTTGGTGCAACACAGAACGATGACGGATATACTGAAGAGTTAAATTCTGGCATTTCAATTTTGTTCACCTCCTCACCGTGGGATTAAATTATTGGCTAATCCAGTTGGAATTCCAACAAGAGATCCTGCACTTGAACTAACCCCACGATAGAAGTTGACCAACATTTTACCTTTTGCTACTAACGAAGACCCAGATCGATAGTAGCTTGTGTGTGATTTACCGCCTAATGCACGAGTAACACCGGCCAAATTCTGTTGGTGACCTTTAGAAATATATGCATTTCCAAGATCTTCAATGCCGCCAAAGAGTTTCTTGCCTACTTGGGAGCCAATTAGAGATGTAGCTCCTGCAACTAAACCTGTACGAACAGATTGTCCTACATCAATTTTGCCTTTAAAATTACTATCAATACCTTGTTGTAACGCATCACCTGCTGCTGCCGCCACACCTGTCAACGCAGCCTGAGCGAACATGCCCAAACCAGTTGCAGCGACAGCACCACCAACAGCTCCGACAAGTGCAGCACTTGCAACTCCTTTATGCCAATCTTCACCAGCAATTAAATTGGACACTATTTGTGTTGCTGAACTTACAGCAGCACCAACAACCGCACCAATAACAACATTCCAAAACTCGCCGCCGTCGTCTTCTCTTGCGATGGGGTTGTTGCCGCAGTATGCAAAGAGGTTCAGGCTTGCAAAGTCGCCGTTTGCGCCCAGCAGACTTGCATCGTCCGCGTTGATGAATCTGCCGGTTTCGGGGTCATAATAACGGGACTGGAGATAATACAACTGGGACTCTCGGGGTTGGGTCTATCCATCCCCCAGAAAATCAAGGCTTTTTTGAGGCTTCTAAATCTTGGAGTTAGGGCTATCCATCCCCCTGAAAATCATGGTTTTTTGAGGCTTCTAAGTTGGTCTGTTTGATCTAACTTTTTCTCAAAAAACGAGACCATAATAGTCAACAAAATTGGAACAAAATTCTGGCCTTCAACCCCGGGAGCATCCGCTCCCGGGGTGGGTGTTAATCCTTGGGGATATCAAGCTCACCAGAGGGGACAACAGAACCGTCACCTTGTTCCCGCTGCTCTTCCTTTTTAATCGCCGAAAAAATGGCAATGAATAGAAGTAAGGGAAAGGAAATTAAAATCAGATAATGGAAAATGCCAAAGAAGTATCCTAAACTTGTGACATCATAGAGAATCTCCCGTTCCCCATTCTCTCGTGTAGCAACCAAACGAGAGTAATCCCCATTAAAAACGCCTATGTCGCGTTCTAAGGAATATATTGTATTCCCTATTGTTTTTGTTGTTTTGTATATAATATTGTCCAATACATCTTCTGAAAAAGCAGCCTTTTTAACTGAAACAAGTTGCCCGTTTGGAGTGAATTCCGCAACAGTATCACCACGAACAAAATAGAGTACTATATTTTCAGACAAAAGTTTGATTCCGTAATCTCCATTACACTCAAATTGATAGCCGTATTGAAAAACTCCTTCTTCATTATAAACATGGACTATATTACCTCTATATCCTACAGCGAACCAACCTTGTTCATTAACGTCAAAATATTGTATTGTTCGTTCTGTCGATACGGCATCAAATACGGAAAGGTTTACATTTTCCAGGAAAAGAGTGTCATCT
>CAYXQF010000100.1:0-6533 GCA_964466625.1 uncultured Lachnospiraceae bacterium
CTACCGACAGTGAATGCCATGGGATTGGCGATGACGGAAAGCGCACCGACAAGTCCGACACCCGCATAAACGATGCTGTTTACGAAACGGGTTGTGGGGTTTACAATGGAGGAATAGAATACTGCTTTTCTGGAAACGGTTTCAAGCTGATCATTGATCTTGCCGAAACGCGCGATCGTTTCATCTTCTCGTCCATAAGCACGAACAACTTTAGCGTTGCCGACGATTTCGTTGATATACGCCGTTTGTTCACCGCGGGTTTCCGATTGTTTTTTGAAAAGCGAATAGGTTCTGCTCGCGATAAAGCTTGCAGCAAAGAGGGAAAGCGGTGTGACGAGAACGACGACGAGTGCGATTTTCCAGTTGATCGCGAACATAAAGCCAAGGGTGCCGATAATGGTGATCACGCCTGTGAAGAGTTGGGAAAAGCCCATGAGAAGGCCGTCGGAGAATTGATCTGCATCGGTGATGATACGGCTAACGATCTCACCGTGAGGCTGTGTGTCGATATAAGACATCGGAAGCTTTTGTAGCTTTTCGAAAGCGCGGTTGCGAATATTGCGAACAACACCATAGGTGATTTTGTTGTTGATGATACCAAGAAGCCATTGGCTCAGAGCAACGATCACGGACGCGATCGCGACACGGAAGAGAAGTGGGCGGATCGCCGCGAAATCAACCTTGCCGGGCTCAACGATAAGGTCGATGGCGTCCCCGATGACGATCGGGATATAGAGCGTCAAAATAACGGAAATTGCCGCAAAGAGAAGAGAAGCAAGAAGTCCGGGGGTATAATGCTTAAGATAACGAAGGACTTCTTTGATGGTGGAGCGGGAAGCTTTTGCTGTTTTCTTTTTCATACGTTCTCACTCCTTTTCTTCATCGGTTTCTTTGGGAAACTGGGAATAATAGATTTCTTCATAAACGGTACAGTTTTTCAGGAGTTCCTTATGCGTGCCGATACCAACAAGTGCGCCATCGTCAAGCACGAGGATCTTATCTGCATGCGCAATGGACATTGCTCGCTGGGAAATGATGAAAACGGTTTGCTTGCCGTCAAGCTCCTTGACTGCCGCGCGAAGCTTGGCATCGGTAGCGTAGTCGAGTGCGGAAGCGCTGTCATCGAAGATCAGAACGTCGGGATTACCGACGAGTGTGCGCGCGATACCAAGGCGCTGTTTCTGACCACCGGAGAGATTTTTGCCGTCCTGCTCGATCATATAATCAAGACCGCCTTCTTTGTTCTCCACGATTTCCTTCGCCTGTGCGATCTCGAGTGCGCGCCAAATCTCTTCATCAGTGGCATCGGGTTTACCCCAACGAATATTTTCACGGATCGTGCCGCGGAAAAGAACAGCTTTTTGCATCACGACACCGACTTTCGAGCGAAGCTCCTCGGCAGAATAGGATCGGATATCTCTGCCGTCGATATAAATTTCACCGGTGCTGGCATCGTAGAAACGAGCGATCAAGCTCGCGAGCGACGTTTTTCCCGAACCGGTACCGCCGATGATACCCACGGTTTCTCCTTTTTTGGCGGAGAAGCTGACGTGGGAAAGCGAAGTCGCGGAAGCACCAGCGTACGTGAGCGCAACGTTCTTAAACGTTACCATCTGATCGTCTTTTTTGCTTTCATTGTCCGACTTCGGGAGAGGTTTGCCACCGTCTTCCAGCATTTTTTCGATTCTGTCTGCGGAAGCTGCAGCTTTGGTCATCGTGATGATGAGATTTGCGAGCTTAACGAGCTCTACGAGGATCTGGGACATATAGTTATAAAGCGCAAAGACCGCACCTTGTGTGATAAGTCCTGCTTCTACTCGGATTGCACCGATGTGAATGAGCATAATGATCGCGATATTCACGATAAGATACGTCAGCGGATTCATCAGCGCGGAGATTTTTCCTGCAAACTTTTGCATAGCGGTGAGCTTTGCATTTTGTGCCTCAAAACGCTGGGTTTCGGTTTCTTCGCCTGTGAAAGCACGGATCACACGTGTGCCTGCGAGGTTTTCGCGTGTCATGCCGAGAATGCCGTCAACGTTTTTTTGCACCTTGCGATAAAGCGGAATACCACCGAGCATGATGCCGAAAACAACGATGCTGAGCAGAGGAATGGTCACAGCGAAAACGAGTGCGGCTTTCACGTCAATGGTGAACGCCATGATCATCGAGCCGAAAACGATCACCGGAGAACGGGAGAAAAGACGAAGTGTCAGATTCACACCCGATTGCACCTGTGTGATGTCGCCTGTCATGCGCGTGATCATCGTGGAGGTGCCGAGGCGGTCGATATCGGAAAACGTGAGCTTTTGCGTATGTGTGAAAAGTGCCATGCGGATATTGCCGGCAAAACCAACCGCGGCTTTTGCCGCGAAATATTGAGCGAACATCGTACAGGTAAAGCCGACGAGTCCGAGCAAGATCATCAGTCCGCACATGCGGAGAATATAGGGCGTATCCGCGTTGGCGATGCCGACGTCGATGATGCTTTTCACAACGAGTGGAATCATCAATTCAAAGAGTGCTTCCAAAACCTTGAAAAACGGCGCGGAAACGGCGGGGAAGGTATAACCCTCCATGTGTTTTAAAAGTTTTTTCAAAAAGAAAACCTCCTTTATGCTGGAGAAATCAAAAGTTATTTGCGTTTATTATAGGGACAAACACTCATGCAGATACCGCAAACAGCACCTCTGCCAATATCTTTATACGTTTTCATGTGCTCAGAGCAACGATGGGCATCAAGGATCGTATCTCTTGCCTTGCCGTAAACGTAATTATTTCCTGTGATCGCTTTTGCGGGACATGCATTTTTGCAGATCTCGCAATCGCCGCAGCCACGATGGATCACGGGAGATTCCGCTGTCAATGGCATATCGGTCAGTACGGTGGCAAGACGGATCTTGGAACCGTATTTCGGGTTAATAAAAAGCGCATTTTTGCCAATGAACCCCAAACCTGCAAGCACCGCGGCTTTTTTGTGAGAAAAAACACCGCGGTAAGCTTCTTTGTCAGTATTGGTGCTTTGGGAAGCGGCGATGGGCAGGGCATGATAGCCCTGCGCCTCAATAAAGTCGACCGCGTCCAAAGCTAAAAGGTCAAGTTTTGTGTTTGTGGTTCGATAATGGTGAAAATACATAATGGTCGGTCTGCCATCGATGGTGTCGACAATCGTGTCGGAAAGACGGCGGACGATGGTGACGGCATAACGCAGATGAGGAAATTCTTCCGATGCGTTATCCCCAAGCTCGGAAAAACCGATGAGCGTGGCGCCGTTTTTTTCGAGAATATTTTTGAGTTCTTGTTCAAACATAAGAAAACCTGCCTTTGGACCGTTATTGTAGATCAATCGTCGTCTTTTTCGCCGACGCCCTCTTCATCTTCGGAAAGAATGAGAGAAACGAGTGCTTTTTCGATCTTATGATCTTTGATCTCTTCGATGATGATTTCCATCTGTTCGGTTACAAGTTCAAAGGTGGTACCGTCATCGGGGATCGCACCGTAAAGACCGAGTGCGAAGCCGCTGAAGGTGTCAGTATCCGCTTCTTCGATTTCAATGGAGAGCGCTTCTTCCACTTCGGAAATGAGTGCGCTGCCAAGAACACGCCATTTGTTTTCTTCAAGCTGTTCAACGCTGGGAACGACTTCGTCTTCTGCAGTTTCGGGGTTGTCGTCGATCTGACCGACAAGACATTCGAGAAGGTCGGTAAGTGTGATGATGCCGTGAACACCACTATACTCATCAAGCACGATGGCGAAAGATTCTTTCTTTTTTCTCATGTTGCGGAAAAGAACGTCTGCTTTTGCGCTCTGGGGAACGAGATAAGGTGTAGTAACTGCTGTTGCAAAGATGGTGTCGCGTGTTTTTTCTTCCAAGCGGAGATATTCGCGTGCGTTGAGAATACCGATGATATCGTCGATGCTTTCGCCGCAGATGGGGTAACGAGAGAAGCGGCTGTTTTTAACGATGGCATCCCACTCTTCCACGGTCTGGTCGATGGAGAGGAACGTAAGCTCGGTTCTGTGAGTTGCGATCTCGCCTGCGGAGATATCGTCGAAGTCAAAGATGTTTTCGATGAGCTCTTTGTCATATTCGTCGATACTGCCGTCTTCATGTGCTTCATCAACGAGAGTGAGGAGCTCGCCTTCTGTGACGGTGTCGTCATTGTTGGACTTGAAGATCTTGGAAAGAAGCTTTTTCCAAAGGGAGAAGATCATGTTGATAGGTGTCAAAACGATCATGAGGAAACGAATGACCGGCGCAACGCCCATTGCGAAGCCCTCAGCGTGTTCTTTTGCGAGCGCTTTCGGAGAAATCTCGCCGAAGATAAGGACGATCACAGTGGTAGCAATGGTAGAAACTGTTGTTGCAAGACTCGCTTTGTCAATTTTTGAAAGCAGATCAATGCACATCAAGGTCGCCATAGAGGAGAGCAAGATGTTTACGATGTTATTGCCCACAAGAAGCGTGGTGAGCAACTTGTCATATTTATCGGAAATATCAAGAACGAGGGCAGCTCTTTTGTTGCCTTCTTCAGCGAGGTTTTTAAGTCTGGTTTTGTTTGCAGACGTGAATGCGGTTTCCGTGCCCGAGAAGAAGGCTGAGCCTATCAAACAGACGAGCATGATGATGATTTGGGTTTGCATGATAACTCCTTGTTAAAATTTTGGTTCAAAAAGATATTGTGGATACAAAATACAAAAAGGGAGATTTTTACGGGAGCGTGGCGGTTGCCGTTTTATGGGGCAGGGATCAAAGCAACACAAAAAAGCATAGACCATGCCCCTCTGTTCTGGACACAAGCTATGCACTCTGGTTCTATATGATCCGGCTTCAAAACGGTGTATGTACTTCGACAGTTCGCGTCGCCATCTTCGCTTTCCACGGTAAATAATCTCCTGAATAAAATAAGTGTTTTTGATATTTTGTATGAAACTACTTGAGAATATTATATCATAGAAAAATTTTTTGTCAATAGTATCGCTCAATTTTATGGTGTTTTCTGCGGAAAAGTGTTGTTGAAGTGGAAAATGCGCAGGGAAATACTTGACACTTCCTTATTAAATTGATATAATTATCTTTAGATATATATTCTATGGCTCCCAATATCATAAAATAAAGAAATGAGAGAATATATGAAACATATTTTTGTCGTGAATCCTGCAGCAGGCAAGGGAAAGAAACTTCCTGCGCTGCTTTCTGCCATCACTTATGCTTGTGAAGAAGTCGGCGTGGAATATGAGATCTATCACACCACTACCGTCTGGGACGGAACACGTTTTGTTCGTGAAAAATGCGAAAAAAATCCGGACACGAAAATGCGATTTTATGCTTGCGGCGGTGACGGTACGCTTTTCGAGGTGCTCAACGGCGCTGTTGGACATGACAATGCCGAGATCACTGTAATTCCGCAAGGAACGGGAAATGACTTTATCAAATCCTTTACCAATTTGCAGTTTTTCTCCGACGTGAAGCGTCAGATCCTCGGCAAAGCGGAAAAGCTTGACTTGATCCGCTACGGCAATCGCTATTGCATGAACGTGCTCAACGTTGGTTTTGACTGTGATGTGGTGCAGCGTGTTTCTGAAATTAAGAGAAGCCTCTTTGTTCCTGCGAAAATGGCGTATATGATGAGTATCGCCGATGTTTTTACCAAACCCCTCGGAAAAAATTTCAAGATCCTCATCGACGATGAAGAATTGATCGAACGTGAATTTATGCTTGCGGCTCTTGCCAATGCGCATTATTATGGCGGCGGTTTTCATGTGGCACCGAATGCGTACCTCAATGACGGTTTTATGGATCTCTGTCTTGTGGATCGCGTTACACGCAAGGAATTTATCAGCATCATCGGCAAATATAAAGCAGGACAACACGTGGACGCGGAAGGAAAAAGCGAATTTCCGTTCGTTCATTACCGCAAGTGTAAAAAAGTCGTGATCGAAGCTCCGACTTCCATTGGTATCTGCGGCGACGGCGAGATTTCTCCCGCAAAATGTGTAACCGTGGAGATCATGCCCAAAGCGATTGCATTTTCTGTTCCGCAAGGCTCTGTTTGCACAGCTCTCGTAAAAGAGGACAAGCGAGTGGAGGCCGAGGCGCTTCCCGAAATTTCTCTCACTTAAAAAATTGATGAAAAATAAACTTAATATATAAAAAGGACAATCAAAACTATGAGAAAAGAACTCGAAAAAACGTATAATCCGAGTGAAATTGAAAAACCGCTCTACCAAAAGTGGTGTGATGCGGGCTATTTCACTCCCGAAATTGACAAATCCAAGAAACCTTTCACCATCGTGATTCCGCCTCCGAACGTAACCGGTCAGCTTCACATGGGTCATGCGCTCGACAATACGCTCCAGGATAGCATCATTCGCTACAAGAGAATGAAGGGCTTCTGCACACTTTGGCTTCCCGGTACGGACCATGCATCTATCGCGACCGAAGCAAAAGTCGTTGAAGCAATGCGCAAGGAAGGCCTTTCCAAGGAAGATCTCGGCAGAGAAAAATTCCTTGAAAGAGCTTGGGATTGGAA
>CAYXQF010000101.1:0-6439 GCA_964466625.1 uncultured Lachnospiraceae bacterium
GCGCCACCTTGCCAAGGTGGAGGTAGCGAGTTCGAGCCTCGTAATCCGCTCCAAGAGGACGCTTAAAAATAGTTTTAAGCGTCCTTTATTAAACTAAATAAGGCACCATAGCCAAGTGGTAAGGCAGAGGTCTGCAAAACCTTTACGCCCCGGTTCAAATCCGGGTGGTGCCTCCAAGAACGAAGCGAGTCGTAAGACTCGCTTTTTTCGTTTTCGTTTCCCCTCTTCATTCTTTGTGTTAGGTGCTCTGTTCGTTGTAAAAAACGGGGAATACGTCATTTCTATTGACGTTTCGATGCGCTTGTGGTAAAATATGAACGATAAAATCAAATTTTGATCAAGGCTGGTATGACACATGAAATACAAAAATCCCATCCTTCCGGGTTTTCATCCGGATCCAAGTATCTGCCGTGTTGGCGAGGACTTTTATCTCATAACGTCCACGTTTGAGTTTTTTCCCGGTGTTCCGATCTATCACAGCAAAAACCTGATCAACTGGGAATTGATCAATTATTGTTTGACAGAGGACACTCAACTTTCCTTGCATCGCGGTAAACCCTCAAGCGGCATCTATGCGCCCACGCTTCGATATCACGAGGACACCTTTTTTATGACCACTACAAACGTGACTCGCGGCGGTAATTTTATCGTACATACCAAGGATATCCGCGGCAAGTGGAGTGAACCTGCTTGGGTGAAGCAAGCCGGTATCGATCCTTCTCTTTTCTGGGATGATGACGGCACTTGTTATTTCGTTTCCAACGGTTCGGAAAATCCTGCCAGAGATGGATACGGCATTTTTCTGTGCGAGATCGATCCCTTTACGGGCGAGATGCTTTCTCCCTCGCGCCGTCTTACGAACGGTTGTGGCGGCCGATGTGCCGAAGCACCGCATATTTACAAGCGAGGCGGCTGGTATTATCTGATGCTTGCCGAAGGCGGAACCGAATATGGTCATATGGTGACGATGCAACGCGCAAAGGATATTTATGGCCCTTATGAAAAATGTCCGCACAATCCGCTCGTGACACATCGCGATGCACCCGAAAACCCCTTCCAAGCAACGGGACATGCCGATATCGTGGAGGATCAAAATGGGAATTGGTGGCTCGTTTGCCTCGGGATCCGTCCGATTCCGAAGGTTTGGCTCCATCATCTCGGACGTGAAACGCTTCTTGCACCCTTCGCATGGCATGAAGACGGCTGGCCGACCGTGGGACAGAACCGTGAGATATTCACTGAAATGGAAGGACCGCTTCCCGGACCTGCGCCACATTCCGTAAGCCTTGATTTTGAGGATCGTTTTGAACATGATAAGTTGCATCTGCGCTGGAATTTTGTTCGCAACCCAAATCGTGAATGCTACTGCCCGGAGAAAGGGCGTTTGGTGATGAAAGCGGGTGAAGCTGATCTTTCTACGCCTCGCGGCAACCCAACCATGATTGCTATGCGCCAACAAGCGTTTTGTATGGAAACGGTCGCACAGCTGGAGGGTGACGTGCAAGTAGGTCAATGCGCGGGGCTTACAGCTTATTATAACAGCGATTACCATTATGAAATTCTTGTGACGAAAGAAGCGGACGGTCATTATGACGTATGTTTGCGCAAACACGTCGCGGATATTGACATCATCGTTGCACGCCATACGATCGACTATCAAGGTGTGATCCGATTCAAAATTGTGAGTGATGAGGAATGGTATACCTTCTATTATGAAAAGGACGGCGAGTTCGTTGCGCTTGGTTGCGGCAGAACATCACTGCTTTGCACGGAGAGCACACACACGATGACCTTTACGGGAACGTATTGGGGTGTCTTCACCGAAAACGGTGAGATCGCCGTGACTTACGTTGGAATCAAAGAGCTTTTGTAAATGGACATAAAGCGGAAGGGTAAGATGAACACGTAAGAAAAAATTCTTTGTGCAAGCAAATAAAAAAACAACACTATTGACAATTTCCGCGTATTATGATAAAATGATGGTAATGAAAGTAAGCGAAATGCTTAACAGAAGAATATTTTTTCGGAGGTATTACCATGAACAGAATCAAAACTATCGAAACCAAAGATATCACCAAAACAGTTAACAACGGCGGCTGCGGCGAATGCCAGACTTCTTGCCAGTCTGCTTGCAAAACATCTTGCGGCGTTGCAAACCAGAAGTGCGAAAACAACAAATAATTTTCTGTTAACTTAAAAACGCTGTCTTATACAGACAGCGTTTTGTATTTATATGAATCAAAGGGAGTATAATTTTTTTCTATGGTACATCAGTATAAATTGAACGGTTACAACATCGTTCTGGATACTTGCAGCGGCTCGGTGCATCAGGTGGACGAGGTGGCTTATGACATCATTGCGATGTATAAGGACCACACAAAAGAAGAGATCGTTTCCGCTATGCTCGAAAAATACGGCGATATGGAAGGCGTGAATGAGGAAGAGATCCTTCTTTGTATCGACGATGTTGGGGCGCTGGAAGAAGACGGCAAGCTTTTCACCGAGGATCAGTATGAGAACCTCGCGTTTGACTATAAAAATAACAGCAACGTAGTAAAAGCGCTTTGCTTGCACGTTGCGCATACTTGTAACTTGAATTGTGAATACTGCTTTGCCAGCCAAGGTAAATATCAGGGTGAGCGCGCGCTCATGACCTTCGAAGTGGGCAAGCAGGCTTTTGATTTCCTGATCGCAAATTCCGGCACGAGAAGAAACCTCGAAGTGGACTTTTTCGGCGGTGAACCGCTCATGAACTGGGACGTCGTGAAACAGCTTGTGGCTTATGCGAGAAGCGTGGAAAAAGAATATAACAAAAATTTCCGTTTCACTTTTACTACCAATGGTATGCTCATTGACGATGATGTGATCGACTTTGTGAATAAAGAGATGCACAACGTGGTTCTCAGTCTTGACGGCAGAAAAGAAGTGCATGACCGTTTCCGCCGTGACTATGCAGGCAAGGGGAGCTATGATAACATTGTACCCAGATTCCAAAAGCTTGTGGAAAAACGCGGCGGCAAGGATTACTACGTTCGCGGTACGTTCACGCACAACAACGTGGATTTTGTGAATGATATTTTACATATGGCAGATCTCGGCTTCACAGAGCTCAGCATGGAGCCTGTTGTATGTCCTCCCGGCGATCCTTATGCACTCACGGCAGAAGACTTGGAGATCGTGAAAGAACAGTATGAGATCCTTGCCAAAGAAATGCTGAAGCGCAAAAAGGAAGGCAGACCTTTCACCTTCTATCACTATATGCTCGACCTCAAAAACGGTCCTTGCATCTATAAACGTATCACAGGTTGCGGCTCCGGTACGGAATATATGGCAGTGACACCTTGGGGTGAACTTTTCCCCTGCCATCAGTTTGTCGGCGATCCGAAATATAGCCTCGGTGACATTTGGAACGGCATCAAAAACAAAGAAGCACAGGACGAATTCCGTTATTGCAACGCATATGCACGTCCCGAATGTAAGGATTGCTGGGCAAAGCTTTATTGCTCGGGCGGTTGCGCGGCAAACTCCTATCATGCGACAGGCAAGATCAGCGGCGTATATGAATATGGTTGTGAGCTCTTCAAGAAGAGAATCGAATGTGCCGTCATGATGAAAGTCGCTGAAAGCGAAGAATGAAAACCCCGATCGTTGATTTCGTCCGCCGATATGCGAGCTCGGGCGTGACACGCTTTCATATGCCGGGGCATAAAGGCAAACCGTTTCTCGGCTGTGAAGCACTGGATATCACGGAAATTTCGGGTGCGGACGTCCTCTATTGCGCGGAAGGGATCATTCGTGAAAGCGAAGACCATGCGACCGCACTTTTTGGCACAGCGCATACCTTCTATTCCGCAGAAGGCTCCACGCTTGCCATCAAGGCGATGCTGACGCTTGTCGCAAAAGCGGGAGAACGATCGCTCATCTTGGCAGGACGCAACGCACATAAAGCATTTATTTACGGTGCGGCACTGCTCGATCTTGACGTGGAATGGCTTTATCCGAAGGAAACGAGCCACCTCTGCGCTTGCGAGATCACAGCGGACATGCTGCAAGAAAAACTTTTATCGATGGCAAAGAAGCCAAACGCCGTCTATATCACCTCGCCCGATTATCTTGGGCGTGTGGCAGATATCGGAGCGCTTTCGGCTGTCTGCAAACGCTTTGATATTCCACTGCTTGTGGATAACGCACACGGCGCCTATCTGCAGTTTCTTTCGCCATCGCGCCACCCCATCGCGCTCGGTGCCACTGCTTGCTGTGACTCCGCGCATAAAACGCTCCCCGTTTTGACGGGCGGTGCGTATCTTCATATTTCCGAAAACGCGCCCGCGGATTTTCTTTCTTCCGCGCGAAATGCCATGGCGCTTTTCGCTTCTACAAGTCCTTCTTATCTTATTTTACAATCGCTCGACCTTTGCAATGCGTATCTCTCGGAAGCATACCCCGAAAGGCTCCGTGAATGCGTGAAAAACATCGACCTTTTGAAAACGAAGCTGCTTTCTCTTGGGTTTGCACCCGAAGAAAGCGAGCCGCTGAAGATCGTGCTTCGCACTGCGAAATACGGCTACACAGGCGAGGAATTTGCCTTCGTTTTGCGAGGCTTTGGCATCGAACCCGAATTTTGTGATGACGAATATCTGGTCTTGATGGCAACGCCCGAAAATGAGGCGGCGGATTTTGAAAATCTTCTTTTGGCAGTGGCATCTGTCCGTCCGCGTGCGGAGCTTATTTTTTCGATGCTCTCTCACGAAAAAGGGGAAGCTCGCGTTTCCGTGCGTACGGCAATACTCGCGCCGCAGGAGATCGTTCCCGTGGAAGACGCCCTCGGCAGAATCTGCGCCGCGCCCACCGTTTCCTGCCCACCTGCGGTTCCCATCGTGATCAGCGGAGAGGTCATTACCAAAAATGCAGTGCGCCTCTTTAGACGCTACGGCATTAGGGACGTTGCGGTCATAAAATAAGATATAAAATAATTTTTTAAGGAGAATGACACATGGAAAAACTTTTTCAGTTGAAAAAGAATGGCACCAATGTGAAAACGGAGATCATTGCAGGTCTTACCACGTTTTTCGCAATGGCGTACATTATTTTCATCAACCCCATTGAGCTTGGCGACGGCACTGCGGCAAATATGCCCAGCACCGCTGTTATGGTGGCGACTTGTCTTTCTGCCGTATTCGGCACATGGCTTGTCGGCTTCATGACAAACTATCCGCTGGCCCAGGCACCCGGCGTTGGTCTGACAGCTGTATTTGCCTATACGCTTTGCGGCTCTATGGGCCTCAGCTATTCCGCAGCTCTCGCGGCAGTATTCATTGCAGGCGCGTTCTTTATTCTTCTCACCGCTACCGGTGCGAGAAAAATGATCGTTGACGCGATCCCCCTCAGCTTGAAGAAAGCAATTTCCGCAGGTATCGGTTTCTTCATCGCGCTCCTCGGTTTTAACAATGCAGGTCTTCTTTCCAACCAGAATGGTACCATCATCGGTATGGGCTCTCTCGCAAATCCCACCGCTCTTCTTGGCCTTTTCGGTTTGATCGTGGCAGTTGTTCTTGTGATTGCGAAAGTAAAAGCAGGTCTTTTCCTTTCCATCATCATCACAAGCGTTGCGGCTTGCATCGTTCAGTTCGTATTTCAGGTAGATATGGGCGTTACCGTTCCCGAAAGCTGGGTTCCGAAATTTGATTTCAGTCTCTTCGGTGATATGTTCGGTGGCTTTGGTGAACTTTTCTCGGCTCCCATTGCTGCGATCATTTCTGCATTGATCACACTTCTTCTCGTTGATATGTTCGACACCATGGGCACACTCATCGGTGCGGCTGATCAGGCAGGCTATCTTGATGAAAACGGCAATCTTCCGAAAATGGAAAAAGCAATGCTCGCGGACGCGATCGCTACCTCTGCAGGCGCGGTTATGGGTACTTCCACCGTTACTACATACGTAGAATCCACCGCAGGTATCTCCGCAGGCGGCAGAACAGGTCTTACCTCTTTTGTGACCGGTCTTTGCTTCCTTGTTTCCATGGTTCTTTCTCCGCTTCTCGGCTTTGTTCCGAGTGCTGCTGTTGCTCCCGCGCTTATCGTTGTTGGTGTGATGATGGCAAGCTCTCTCAAAGACATCGCGTGGAATGACCTTGAAGAAGCAATCCCTGCGTTCATGACCGTTTTCTGCATGCCGATCTTCTATTCCATCTCTGATGGTATCGCTTTCGGTTTCATTTCTCTTGTTGTTGTAAAACTCGCAAGAGGTAAATTCAAAGAAATCCACCCCGTTATGTACGTTGTTATCGCGCTTTTCATCTTGAAATACGTGTTTGCAGCTCTTGGTTATTGATTTCTAAGAGAGCCTTGCCTTTACACGGGTGCTCATAAGAAAGTAATTGAAGAAATTACGATTATGGCATCTGTCAGACGGGGTTGGTAAACGAGATAACGGGTA
>CAYXQF010000102.1:0-6208 GCA_964466625.1 uncultured Lachnospiraceae bacterium
GAGTCCATAGAAATTCCACTTCCTTTCAGAAACTGTTTTACGAGCACCCGCCATTTGCTCCGATTTTTATTTTCATAAATGGAAATAATTATCAAATCTCAAGCCCTGCTTCGATGAGCTCATTCATGATCTGTTTTCTCTGCTCTGCGGTATACGTTGTCATCGGGAAAGAAGCGTTGCCAACTTCAATGCCCTTTTCTTCCAAAACGAGCTTGCACACAGGGATCACAGAATATTTAAGAATTACATTGATAATCTTGTCCGCTTTTTTCTGTGCTTCTTGTGCGCTTGTCATATCGCCTGCGATAAAGGAATCGTAAACCTTGCGAATGGTAGGATACATGATATTATAAGTGGAACCAATACCGCCGTCAGCACCTGCGGAAAGACCGCATACGAGCATTTCGTCGGGACCGTTGAAAATGTTTGCATCAGGGCATCTTTCGCGAAGCTTGATCAATTCATAATAATCGGAGGACGTCCATTTAACACCCGTGATATTATCAATCTCGAAAAGACGACAGAAAAGATCGGTGCTGATGTTCACACCTGCTGCCGCAGTGTAATAGATAATAAGCGGAATATTCACGCTCTCTGCGATCGCTTTATAATAATTGTAAATATCATTTTCGTCATATTTGAAATAAATGGGTGCAATAGAAGAGATTGCATCTGCACCTGCTGCTTCTGCATGCTTGGCAAGCTCAATGGTGTTGCGGAAATTGATATCGGTGATATGAACAATTTTCGCTTTGTCTGCACCAATGAATTCAATAGACTTTTCGTAAAGCTTTTTTCTTTCGGGAACATCGAGAAGAAGACCCTCCCCGGTAGCACCGCCAATATAAAAACCGTTAGCGCCCTGATTCATTTCGTACTGAAGGAGATTTTCCAATGCGGAAACGTTCAATTTTTCATCTTTAGTAAGAGGCGTTACCAGCGCAGGGTATACACCTGTGAATTTCGTTGTCATAATATTTCCCTTTCTTGAGATTCTCTTTATCATATTTTTATTTTTCAAAAGTCCAGATCGTCTGCATAATGACCGCAGGCGCATCAATATGTTCTTTTGCATAGAAAACCGTGAGAATATCACCGTTATCAAGTTCTACAGAAGCCGGATAGCCGAGATCGTGATTAACACCTTTCACAAAGATTTCGTGATCGATAGACCAAGTTTCTCCATTGTCGGTGCTATACATCATTCTGATACCGTAGGGTTCTTCGCGATGACCGTAAGCGGAAATGATCGTGCCATCTGAAAGCTTCAAAAGATGGGCAGGAGCACCGCCCTTATCTCCGAGAATCTGGTGCGGTTTTGTGAATGTCTTAGCGCCATCATACGATTCCGCTTGGTAGATCGTAAAAATTCCTCTGTTGTGCACACGGATATGAACGATGATCTTTCCGTTTTCAAGCACAAGGGTGTGCGGCTCACAGCAAAGAAGATCCGGATCGATGTTTTCTATTTTTCCGAGATATTCATAAGTACCATCGGGAAAAACCTTATAAGATTTGATGCAATCATCTTCCATGATCTTATTGTGTTTGGAGAATGTGCGTCCAATGTAAAGAATCGAACCGTCTTCCATCAAAACAGGACCATGAGGACAAGTCACGGGAATACGTTTGATCTCACTGAACGTTTTTGTTCCGTCATTACTGATCACAAAAGTAGAACCGAGATATTTTTCTTCTGCTTCTTCTGCGTCCAAAACGTCGAGATAGCCTGCGATGTAGGGATTTTTGTTGGCTGAATTCCAATTTAACTGCGCTTGCTTGGTGTTGTTAAAACTTGTAATCATCACGCTATTCTCACCGAAGGGCAAAATTCCGGCATCGCGGTCATCAAGAGGGGTGTCCATGACAATGCTCGGGCGCGTCCATGTTTTGCCGTTATCGTCACTATAACAAATGATAACTTTCCCAAAAGGACAAATATGTCCTCTGCGAAATCCGGAAGCAACCATCGCAAGTCTGCCGTCCTGCAAACGCCCAACGGTAGGCCAACCGAAATATGCATGGTTGGGATTTGTCGGATTGGAACAGATCACTTTTGTTTCTTTCACAGTAATTTTCATTGCAAAATCTCCTTTTTTGCATATATTTTTTCAAGGCTTAGCCATCAAAACCGTCTGCTTCCCACATACCGCTTTCCTGCATATAGCGGTAATATTCATCAAAACAGTAAGGCACAGGAGCGCTGACGTAATAATTTTTTCCGACAATACCGCTTGCTTTCCATTCCATCACATAAAAATGAAGCTTGTCTGTTTTTGCTTCGATGTCAAGAAGTGCTGTCGTTGTGTTTTGATCAAGAATCGCATCAGCGGAGGCGATCGTTTTATTTTCGGAAAGGTCTTTTACAGTATAAGTGATATTCACAGCGCTAAAATGCTCATTGGCGCCGACAAGTGTCATTTTTCCGTTTTCAGGTTCACGGAACATCAGACAAATCGGCTGTTGCGAACGCTTGATGACGTAAAAGGCAAGCTTTCTTGCGAAATAATAATCGGTTACCGCATCAGAAAACTGCGGCCAACCATCAAGCAGATTCCACCAAATAATGCCTGTACGTTCCCATTTTGCACTGCGGAAACGCTCGACAAAAAATTTCATTGCTTCTGCTTGCGAGGCTTGACTCATTTTTGCAAAACGTTCCAAAGAGTTCGGTTCTTCCCCGAAAAGAACCTTGATCTGGTTGGCCATCAGCGCTGTGCGAAATGCATAACGTGCATCTTCGCCAAGCTCCATGCAAGTGGCATGGACTTGCCATTCATCATTTCCCTGCCATGGCCAAAGTTTATCTTTGGAAATGAACTTTTTAAGGGAACTCGGCGCGGGACAACCGTGATAGCCGGTCTCACTTGCAAAGTTTGCTGTTGCTTTCGTATAAAAATCGCTTTTGAAATAGTCGCGCGGTCCCCAAAGATGTTTTTCAGGTGTTTCGCCCGGTCTGCCACTTTCCCATGCCACATGATCAATATAAGGAGAGCTGGGGATATAAACACGATCGGGATCATGCTCATTGAGCACAAAGGGAATCACTTGTCGTGTGAGAATGTTACGATTCGGATCCACACCGAAAGGAGTCCAGGATACCGCTGCTTCATCACATTCGTTATCGCCCGCCCAAGCGGCAAGACAAGTGTGATTTCTATATTTCTTTACGACAGCCGTCACTTCTTTTTTCAGCGCATCACAAAGATATTCATTCATCGGGTAGGTTGCGCAACCCATACCGAAATCTTGCCAAACAGCAATCCCGTTTTCATCACAAAAATCAAACATTTTTTCGTCTTCATAAACATTACCGCCCCAAAAACGAACCATATTACAGCCGGACTCCGTAAGAAGCGCAAGTGCTTTCGGCATTCTTTCGAGATCACGGGAATGAAGCGCATCAAGCGGCACCCAGTTTGTTCCGCGCACAAAAAGTTTTTCGCCGTTGATATAAAAACAAAAGTCACCGTTTTCTCCTGCAAGACTTGTGCGTTTCAATTCAAACTTACGAATACCGAAACGGAATGTTACACGATCAAGAAGCGTATCCAAATGATAAAGCTCCACCGTCACGTCATAAAGATTTTGCTCACCCATATCTTTTGTCCACCAAAGCTTGGGCGCTTCTATATTCCAGTTTTCGACACCGGACGGATTCCAAAGCTTCGTGATGCGTTCAAAACGCGAATCGCCGCAAACACCGACCGTTTTGATCGTATATTCATAAGAAAAATCGCCTTCGATTTTTGTATTATAATATAAGCGAAGACTGGCTTTTCTTTCTCTCACCTTCACGGAACGAAGATAGATTTCTTCGATCTTTTCCGCACGTCTTTTCACGAGATGGACAGACTTCCAAATGCCGCCCGAAAGGATTCTCGGCATGATATCCCAGCCAAAAGTATGCGCCGCTTTTCTCACGCAAAGGCTTTCCGCATTGTATTTCAAGTGTGTGATCACGCCTGCACCGATGGGGTGTTTTCTGGATTCTAAAAACACAGGCTTGATATGTATGACAAGGTCATTATTGCCCACGTGAAGATTTTCAGCAAAAATCGTATGGGCGATCAGCATATTATCCGTACTGCCGATGAGCGTGCCATTGAGATAAATATCTGCAAAAGTATCAATACCATCAAAAACAAGGTCGTATTCATCTGCATCATCAACAGAAAAAGTCTTTGTGTACCAAAGATGATAATTTTCTCTTTTTTGTGCTTCCAACGGATTTTTTCCAAAAAAGATGTCATTGATCACACCGGCTCTCATAAGATCAAGTTCAAAATTACCCGGTACAACTGCCGAAACCGCATCAAGACCGCTAAGTGCGAGCGATGCGGACGTAGTGTAGGTGACGTCTTTTTTTAGCTTGCGATGCTCCGCATAATACAGCGTGTAATCTCCGTCAAGGGAGATTTTTTGTTCGAATTCAGATTGCATTAGTTCGTCCTTTCTCTTCAAAAAGGGAAAATATTTTTATTAAGGTCAGTATATCACAACAAAATATCTTTTGCAAGTATATATTTATAGTTAAAAAACAACTGTAAGTAAAAAAGATATAAACTCAAAATGTCCGTTAAAATGGGAATAACTATGATATAGACAAAAATAAAGCACTTTGAAAAAACAAACTCTTAAAGAAGAACCATCGGGGAATCTCCGATGGTTTTTCTCCTGCGATAAATTCATCAAAACAGTTGACAAACCTATAAAAAAGGGTTAAAATGACAGCGTAAATTATTTTTCCAAGGAGGATTTTCTCATGGTTGATATTGACATCATGCTCAGAAAAACGCACGCTTATCACGATGAAAAAAGCGGCGAGGAATATACTCTGCCTTACAGAGTCTATTATCCCACCGGCTATGACGTAACCGATCATAAAACATATCCCATCTTGTTCTTTCTTCACGGTCACGGCGAATGCGGAACGGATAATCGTTTGCAGATTCGTGTTCTTGAGAAAGAAAACCGTCTTTTGAATATGGTGATGGAGAAAGATGATTGTATTATCGTTGCTCCTCAGTGTCCCTGCAATCCCAAATACGAATGGGTTCCGCTCAATCACGCGTGGTTCACAGGTTCCCGTGAACTGACGGAAGAACCGACCGTTGGTCTTGCGGCGGCAACATCGCTTTTAAAAGCTTTCCTTGCGGGCGGCAAAGTTGATCTGACTCGTGTATACGGTGCAGGCATTTCCATGGGTGGCTACGGTACATGGGAGCTGATCACAAGAAACGCAGAACTTTTCGCGGCAGCGATTCCCGTATGCGGTTCGGGCATTCCCTCTTTGGCAAGTCGTCTTGTGGACATTGCGATCTGGGCTTTCCACGGCGAAAAAGACAATACTGTCCCCGCACAAGGCTCCAGAGATATGGTTGAAGCCATCACAGCCGCCGGCGGAAAAAAGATCAAATACACCGAATTTCCCGGCGTATGGCACGATAGCTGGATTCCTGCTTACAAAACCGAAGGACTCGTTGATTGGCTTTTCGAACAACATAAATAAGGGGGCATGCCCCTTTTTTGGAGGATAACATGATCAATACACTGCACGCACATGAAACATTGATAAATACATGGAATTTTCATGGCACAACTGTCGATTTAATGGAATGGAAGCCATCTGTTTGGTGTGGAAAAATTGGATATGCAACAAACAATACAGACGAACCCAATGTCGAAAAAATCGCACGCGATGCCATGAATATCTTTCCGAAGCATGAACCGAATATGCGTGAACAAAACTGGGAAGTTTGCATCAGTATCAACTATCTTTCTAATGAGCGTCCAAATGGTGTGATGTTCGGTTTTCGTGTGGATACTGAAATCCAACCGAATAGTTATGATGTAATAAATGTCCCTTCTGCCCTCTATATGCGCATAAAAATTTGCGAAGAAACGTTTGATGCGCTCGGTGTTGCTCCTTGGCAAGGCGGAATCCCGCCCTTTGCATGGATCGGAGAACGCATTGCGCCCACGCTTGGTTATCGGTATGGTGACGATACGCTTCCGATTTTTGAATATTACGGCATGAACCCTGAAAATAACACGCCGGAGATCTGCCATCTTTATGTTCCCGTAAAAAAGAACAGCCTTTGATCTTGCCCCGAAAAAATCGGGAAGCGATTTTTCTTTTCCCGTATAATGTAGAGATGAGCGAAATGCAAAGTAGCAAAATCTCATTATGAAAAAAGTGCGCGAC
>CAYXQF010000103.1:0-6067 GCA_964466625.1 uncultured Lachnospiraceae bacterium
TGCGACGAAGGAGCAATATTTCACAATTCACGAAGTGAATTATTTCACATTCGGCAGGGGCTGAATATTTCACTTGAAAAGCTGACAGTGCTATGATATAATAGAATCAAGAAAGGCGGTATTGCTATGGCAGATTCAAGGCTTTGTGACCTATCCACAAACTTTGCGGTTAAAGTCATTAAAATGTGTGACAACATAAAAGGACACTATTCTCTTGTCAATCAGTTAGAGCGTTCCTCTACGTCTATCGGTGCAAATATTCACGAAGCAAATTATGCTCACAGCAAAGCCGACTTTGTTGCCAAATTTCAAATTGCGCTGAAAGAGTGCTATGAAACGGAATATTGGCTTGATTTGTTTGTAAAATCCGAATTACTTGACCGAGAGATCGCAAAAGATTTGTTTAATCAATGTGGAACGATTCGCAGAATGTTGATTGCATCAATCAACACGGCGAAGGAGGGCGCAAAATGAAAGAAATAGATATCTTAGGAGCTAATCGTTTTGAAACGTATTCAAAAACACGCATTGGCTGTCGAGGAATCGTATTACAAGACAGAAAATTACTTGTTTCGAGAGAAGAAATCAGCGATTATTGGATGCTTCCCGGCGGTGGCTTGGAAAAAGGCGAAACATTGGTAGAGTGCTGCGCTAGAGAGGTTTTGGAGGAAACCGGCTATTTGGTGGAACCAATTGAAGAATTTCTTGTCATGAATGAATATTACGAAGAATATCGATATGTCAGCCACTTTTTCATATGTAAGGTGGTAGGAAAAGGTGAACAAAAACTCACGGCGGCAGAAAAAATGCGTGGCTTAATTCCCAAGTGGGTTGATATTCAATTCTTTGTAGATGTTGTTTCCAAGCACCAAGAATATGCTGCTACAAATGAAGAAAAAAGAGGAGCATACCTACGGGAATGTACAGCAATTACAGAGTATTTGAATACATACTAAACATAAAATACATAGCCTCCTTTGCAAGCATGGCGCGAAAGCCCGAAAGACCTCGGACAACTTTTTGCGCCCATCATCGACAAGGGATAAGTCTATTCTCACAGCAAAAATCACGGACTGTTTTTGTGCGATAGCCTTGTATGGGTCTATTTTGTAGTGGTATCACAAAAAAATTCCACATGCATGTGTGGAATTTTTGCTTTTTACCGCTTCTCTCATACTCGAATGGCAGGATTTTTTGAGGTGATCGGCAAAAATCAACTGCGAATTTACAAAACTGCACTATGAAGGAGAACATGAAGATGCTGAATTTTTCTGTTGACGGAATCATGACTGCACTCGGAAAAAGTTACTATATATTTGTTTACGGTATTGGCGTGATCGCCATGATCCTTTCGATCATCGCCTTTCAATTTAAGCATAGAGTCACCATTGTCCTCAGTAATTTTTTGGGACAAACCTGTTGGGTCGTATATTTTTTATTGCAAGGAGATCTGACCAGCGCGATCGCTTGTGCTTTAAGCGCCATTATGCTTGCTGTTTTTTCAAAAAAAGACAAGTGGAAATGGGCAACGAGTCCCCTTAGCATCGGCTTCTTTATTGGACTGATCTCGGGCTTCTCGCTTTTGAGCTTTGAAAGTTGGTCAGATATTTTCCCGCTTTTGGCAGGTGTATTTGCGGTGATTGCCAATAGCAGATCCAGTGAGAAACGTCTGCGTCAATTTTCTCTTATTTGGTGTCTGTCCTGGCTCTTGAACAGCGCTTTTAAGATGTATCCTGTAGCATTTGCGAATGATTTTTTGTGTACGGTGTCAACGGTTGTAGCGCTGATTCGATATCGTGAAAAAAGTAAAAAATAAGACATCAGATAATAGAACAAAAAACAAGAAAAGGCACGCTATGAAATCAAAAAAACTCGTATCCATCACCAAGACCGCGCTGATGGTGGCGGTCATCGCCGTTCTCTCGCAGATCGCCATACCCATAGGAGGCGTACCGCTGACGCTCCAGACCTTTGCCATCGCATTTTGCGGCTATTTTTTAGGAATAAAGCTTGGCTTGACCGCTGTTTCTGTTTATCTTTTGGCAGGTGCGATCGGACTCCCCGTCTTCGCAGGCTTCGGTGCCACCGCGTCCCTCATCGGGCCAACAGGCGGATTTCTCTTCGGTTTTTTGCCGCTTGTCTTTTTCTGCGGCTTCTTTCGCGATCGGAAAAAGGTGACAAGTATTGTTTTGTCCACCGTCGGGATCGCCATTTGTCATCTTTTCGGCGTTTTGTGGTTTTCGCTCATATCCGATTCCCCGATCCTCTCTTCGTTTCTTCTCACAAGCGCGCCCTTTTTGATCAAAGATATCCTATCGGCTTTTCTTGCGAAAATGCTTGCCGCACGCATCAAAAAACATATATAAATTCTTAAAATTTCGCCGTTCTCTTGCATTTTTTTACAAAATGGCGTATAATATTGCCAAAATCAAATTTATGAAAGAAGGACATTTCTACCATGAGAGCAGATGGAAAAAGAGTAAAAAACGTAGACCCGATGTATACCTTAGCACCTTATTTCATGCGCAACCGCAGTGACGCACAAAATGCGATCACCGTTACCGTTCCTTATGAAAACGTACATAATTATGTTTTAAATGCCCGAAAAAGAGGTTTCCGCACCAGTCATCTCGCGGTCGTTGTTGCCGCTTTCGTGCGCACCGTTTCGGAGTTTCCCGAGCTCAACCGTTTCGTCGTTAACAGCAAGATCTATGCGCACAACGAGGTGAAACTCGGCATGGTCGTTCTCCGCCCTGCTGACAATAACCCTTCGATGAGCAAAATGAAATTTGATCTTTATGACACCATTTACGACGTTCATAACAACATTGAAAATTTCATCGCGGAGAATAACAAATCCACCAGCAACACAAAGGTCGACAAGCTTTTCAAAATTCTCGTCAACTGCGGTCCGCTGATGCGTTTTGTTCTCGGCGTGATCCGTTTTATGGATAAACACGGTCTGCTGCCGAAGCTCATCACCGACCTCAGCCCCTTCCACGGCACCGCGGTCATCACAAACCTCGCAAGTATCCGCACAAACCACATCTATCACCACGTCTATGATTTCGGTACGATGGGCATGGTCGTGGCAATGGGCAATAACATCGAAACGCCGAAAATGAAAAACGGCGAGCTTGTTTTGCAAAAAGAAATTCCCTTTGGCATCGTCATGGACGAACGTCTTGCTGACGGTCATCGCTATGCGCAGGCTTTTGCTTCCATGCAAAAATATCTCAAAAACCCCGAGCTTCTTGAGGTAGCGCCCGAATCCGTCAAGGTAGACTTCGAATTTGAAGGACTTTCCGAACGCTTCAAGAGTGAAAAAACGAAGAAAAAGGAAGCAAAAAAAGCAGAAAAGGCACGCCGCAAAGCAGAAAAGAAAGCGAAATAATCTCTTTTCAGAGGTGATATCATGTATAAAAAATGGAGAAGGATCACATTTATCCTCTCGCTTGTCGCATTCGCCATCGTCATTCCGTATCTCTGTTTTTTCCGTGGGAATGAAACCGTTGGCGCCGTCTGCGTCACCGCCGCTTTTGCGATCCTAATCGTGGCACTCATTCTCGATCATATCAAATGCCGCTGTCCCAATTGCGGTAGATATATCCCCGAAAGACACTACCCCTTTTCCTCCTATGAAAACTGCCCCTATTGCGGTGCGGATCTCGATAGTTGGAAATATCAATAATACAGCCAAGGCTTTCCCTTTCGGGAGAGAGTCTTTTCATTTTGCTGTTTATCCGTTAAATAAAAATTAACATCTTTTCGTGAAAAACGGCTTGAAAAACCGCTCCCGATGTGATAATATGAAAAGTATATATTTCCTTAATTCAAATGAAAGGAGACGTTTTTTTGAAAAAGCTATGGAACAGCAAATATGCAACCGTGGCAATGTACGTTTTTCTCGTATTGCTCTTTGCCGTTTGCTGTGTATTTATCTTTTTGAAATTTGAGAGCGTACGCAATTTCCTTTCTCGCTTTATCGACATCTGTTCTCCCTTGATCTACGGTGCCGTGATCGCGTACTTCCTCAATCCCATCATGAAAATATTCGAAGAAAAAGTCTTTCGCCCACGAAATGGAAGAAAAGGCATCTCACGCACCGCGCGCCGTGTGCTCTCCGTTCTTGCCACGTTTCTATCCGTCTTCGTGGTGCTTTCCCTTTTCCTTTGGATGATCCTGCCGCACCTTGGTGAAAGCGTGACGGATCTGATCAATAAATTCCCCGATTATATCAAAGCTTTGCAAGCGCTTGCCGATTCCATTTCGGAAAAAGGCGGTATCTTTGCCGAGGCGATCGAAACAGCTTTGACCTACATCAATAACTTCATCGACCGCTCCTATGACCTGCTCAAAGAGCTTCTGCCAAAGATCACGGGCTATATCCAAACCGTCGCAAGTGCGGTGCTGGACGTTGTGCTGGGCTTTGTTTTCTCGATCTATTTCCTTTTCGCAAAGGAAAACATCGCCGCACAAGCAAAAAAGGGGCTCCACGCGCTTTTCAGTGAAAAAAGCTATCATTCCATCACCGAAGTATGTACTCTTGCAGACAAAACCTTCGGCAGATATTTCACAGGCGCGATCCTCGACTCACTTCTTGTCGGGCTCATTTGCATGATCTTCATGTCGATCTTAAGAATGCCGTATTCTTCGCTGATCAGCGTGATCATCGCGGTCACCAACATCATTCCGATCTTCGGCCCCTTTATCGGCGCGATTCCCAGCGCCGTTATCCTGTTCGTGGCAAATCCCATCTACGCCATCTATTTCGTCATTATGATCCTTGTTTTGCAGCAGATCGACGGCAACATCATCGCACCGAGAATCCACGGTGCCTCCACCGGTCTTTCTCCTGTTTGGGTCATCACCTCCATCACGATCATGTCCGGCTTCTTTGGCTTTGTGGGTATGTTCGTCGGTGTGCCGCTCTTCTCCGTTTTCTATACGCTGATCAAACAGCGGACAGAAAACAAGCTCAAGATGAAAAACCTCGCGACCGACACGCTGGATTATATGGACGACGAAAGACGCGCTTACTATGAAAAAGCAGAAAAAAACGAAATCAAGCCGAAATTTTCGGAAAAAGTAAAAAATCTTTTCCGAAAAAAGAAAAAATAATTCCTTTCGAAATTACTATTGACAAATTTTTCACAAAATGTTATAATTGTTTCAAATAAGGGAGTAGTCAGCGACCTATCGTAATAGAGTCAACAAACTGGTGCGGTTTCCGCCCTGGCTTTATTTGAAATGACAAGACTTATCTGTTTTTTAGCAGATAAGTCTTTTTTTGCTTCTTTCGGCTATACTATTACGGTAAGCAAATTTTTGCTCCCAAAATAAACGAAAGGAAAACATTGGCATGAAACATTACCTCGCATCTTCCAAAGAGGTGCTCTCCTCTCTTTCCGTTTCCGAAAGCGGTCTTTCCTCTACGGAAGCGGCAAAACGACTTGAGCAAAACGGCAAGAACAAGCTCGTGGAAGGCAAAAAAGAAACACTTCTTCATCGCTTCTTCAAGCAGCTTGCTGAGCCCATGACGATCATTCTGATCGTTGCCGCAGCGATTTCCGCAGGCGTGGAAATCTATAACGGCGTATCCCAAGGTCATTGGGAATTTCCAGCAGACGTTGTCATCATTCTCGCAGTAGTTCTCATCAACGCGATCCTCGGCGTTTTCCAGGAAAGCAAAGCGGAAAAAGCAATCGAAGCTTTGCAAGAGATCGCCGCAGCGACTTCAAAAGTTATCCGTGACGGTCACCAGATCGCCGTTCGCAGTGAAGACCTCGTTGTAGGCGATATCATCGTTCTCGAAGCAGGTGACGCTGTTCCCGCAGATGCGCGTATCATCGAATGCGCAAGCATGAAGATCGAAGAAGCCGCTCTCACGGGTGAATCCGTTCCCGTTACCAAGCAGGAAGAAGCTCTCACCGCAGGCGCAAACGGCGACGTCGCTCTCGGTGACCGCAAAAACATGGTATTCATGGGCAGCACCGTCGTTTACGGACGTGGCAAAGCCGTTGTCACCGGCACAGGTATGGATACCGAAATGGGTAAGATTGCGGAC
>CAYXQF010000104.1:0-5622 GCA_964466625.1 uncultured Lachnospiraceae bacterium
CAAGTGCGGCGGCTACGCGAAACGCCAAACCCATACCATGCCTCAGTCGGCACGCTCATCTTGGTATTTCCTCCGCTATTGCGATCCGAACAACGAAGAGGCACTTGCTTCCAAAGAATCTCTCAACTACTGGCTCCCTGTTGACTGGTATAACGGTGGTATGGAGCACGTTACCCGTCACATGATCTATTCCCGTTTCTGGCATCACTTCCTCTATGATATGGGCGAAGTTCCTTGCGCTGAACCTTATGCAAAGCGTACCGCACAGGGGCTGATTCTCGGTCCTGATGGCGAAAAGATGAGTAAATCCAAGGGTAACGTTGTCGATCCTAACGACGTTGTAGAAGAATACGGCGCAGACGTTCTCCGTGTATACGTTCTCTTTATGGGTGATTACGGTGCGGCGGCTCCGTGGTCCCCCTCCAGCATCAAGGGCTGCAAACGTTTCCTTGACCGTGTAGAAGGTCTTATGTATATGGCAAAGGGCGAAGGCGTGACACCTGCTCTTGAAACCTCTTTCCACAAGACCATCAAGAAAGTGACGGGCGATATCGACGCGATGAAGTTCAATACCGCCATCGCTGCGCTCATGTCTCTCATCAACGAGATCACCGATGCGAAGACGCTTACCACCACAGAACTCAAGACTTTCGTGAAGCTCCTTTGTCCTTTCGCACCGCACATCGCGGAAGAACTCTGGCACAGACTTGGTGAAGAAAGCATTCTTTCTCTCACTGCATGGCCCACCTATGACGAAGCAAAGACTGTGGACAACACCGTTACCATCGCCGTTGCCGTTATGGGTAAGACCAAAGACACGGTGGAAATTCCCAAGGACGCAGATGAAGACACCGCATTTGCGGCAGCGATCGCAAGCGAGAAGGTGGCAAGCCTCATCGCAGGCAAGCAGATCGTCAAGAAGATCTACGTGAAGAATAAGATCTTCAACCTTATTGTAAAATAAGTGCGTGATAAAGCCTCCCCTTTTGGGGGAGGTGGCGCGCAGAGCGTGACGGAGAGGGCATTTTGATCAAAGTTTTCCCTCTCAGTCGCCTTGCGACGAAAGATCTCCCAAAGGGAGATCTTTTTTGTTGCTCCGAAAATTGATAGAATGCGACTTTGTTGCTTTTTTCTTGACATTTACTGAATTTTTCTCTATAATAAACAATGAAAAGAAAGATGAAAGGAGCATATTTATGACAGAAAATGAAATGATGAACACCAATGTTTTGACGGACGAACAGAAAAAGAAAAAGGATAAGGACGTATTCCGCGCAATCGGGCTTTTGCTCATCATCGGCGGTATCGCGGTGATCCTCTTTGTGTCGGTGATCTTCGGCTCCTTGCAAGGCGTGAAAAAGACGGAAGCCTATCAGGCGGCTTACACGTATCTTTTGGAGAGCGAAGAATTTGCGTCGAGCGGCATCTCCGAGGAGGAGCTTCGCCTTGTTGGTTTTGAGATCAACGAAAGCTTTGGTGGAGAGGGCGAGGCTGTCTTTTCGTTCCGTGCGGAGGGAGAATCGTTCACGGTATATTGCGAGTGTAAAGGCGGCGTGTGGACCGTTTCTGAGCTCTTTGTTTCTTTTTCAAGAGAAAATGATTTTTTTGATGTGACGGAGGTCGATATCTGATGGATTTCACGATTGATTTTTCAAAACCTTTGGGCGAAGTGAAGCCCGTGAACGGCGTGTGCAACGGCCCTTCCAAATTCACGGCGAAATATTTTGCGAAGGCACATATTCCGTTTTCGCGCCTGCACGATATGAGAACGCATTTTCACGATTGCTGTGACGTACCGAGCATTTTCAAGGACTTTGATGCGGACGAGAATGATCCCGCAAACTATGATTTCACCCTTTCCGATTATTATATCGAAAAGATCAAGGAGTGCGGCACAGATATCATCTACCGCCTCGGTTCCAGTATGGAAGGCGGGGACTTCCGCTTCAATAACCGTCCGCCGAAGGATTTTCATAAGTGGGCGCGTATCTGTGAGCATATCATTCGACACTATAACGAAGGCTGGGCAAACGGTCATCACTATGATATCAAATATTTTGAGATCTGGAATGAGCCTGACACCTGCAACCAAAACCGTGAAATGGACGGTCAATGGACAGGAACGGCTGAAGAATTCGGTGAATTTCTTGCAGTGGCGGCAACACATCTGAAAAAATGTTTCCCCGAGCGCTGCATCGGTTCTTATCCGAGTTGCAATATTCTCTCTCCCGAAAGAGAAGCGTTTTTCCGCACCGTTTTTTCTCATTTGCAAAAAGAAAACGTTCATATCGATTTTTGTTCGTGGCATTGTTACACGGATACCCCCGAAAGAACCAAAAAATATATCGCAAAGATCCGCTCGCTTCTCGATGAATACGGCTATCACGATACGTTCATGATTTGCTCCGAGTGGAACTATTTTTGGCAACGTCCAGGGATCTGGTCGGAATTTGAGCTGGAGGGCGGCGAATATCTCTTTGAGGAGATGTTTAAGACCGCAAGCTCCGAGGTGGGTGCGGCATATAGCCTTGCGCAGATGATCACGTTCCAGCAGAGCGAAGTGAAGATGGCAACGCTTCACCGTGCGGACGCGCTTTCGATGTACTGCACCATGTTCAATATCTATGGTGTGCCGCAAAAGCAATTTGATGCGTTTTATGCTTACGATGCACTTCGCGAGGGCAAAATGGAGGTTGCTTTGACCAAGGGTGAGGGGCTTGATGGCGTTTATGCAGCAGCTTCCCGCGACGGCGATTATGCTTCCGTTGTCGTTTCCCAATACCGCGGTGCATGGCGCTCATACAGCTTCGCTTTTGAAGGACTTTGCGCGGAAAGTGACTACGAAGTGGACATATATCTCACAGATGACAAGCGTTCGATGGAAAAGATCGACAAGAAAACGGGCAAAGGAAACACGCTTTCTTTGCGCGAATATTTGAAGGCAAGCTCGATTTTGGTGCTGAAAATTAAAAAAATCAGCTGATTTTGCCATAATCCTGCAGTAAAAAATCAGAAAAAGCCTTGACAAAGTTCTTTTCTGCATGTATAATAAAATATGCTGTAATTTGGTATTCTGTGAACCCATATAAGGAGGTCAAAATGGTTTTGGATATGTTGCCCATTCTTTCGGGCGCTGTTGATAAACTGGATTTTGCATTCTCCCATAAACTCGATGCGGATAGTATTGTCACTTCCGTGTTCGCTGATGTGGCGTTTGAGAAGCCCATGCAGGTGAGTGGCTATGTGAAAAACATGGCGGGCTATATGGTGCTTTACGCTGACGTGAAGCTTCCGTATGAAACAGCCTGCGCAAGATGCGCCGAGCCTGTTTGCAGCGAGCTTGAGATTTCGTTTGAAAAGGATATTGCAACGGACGATGTTTCGAAAGATAATGATGACTACATCTTTATCGAAGATAAGAAACTCGATCTTTTGTCTTGTGTCGAAGAGCAGATCATGTTGGAAATGCCGTCGAAAACACTTTGCCATGAGGACTGCAAGGGGCTTTGCTTCAAATGCGGTAAAAACCTCAACGAAGGCGAATGTGATTGCGAAAAGCACGACGTCGATCCCAGACTTGCGATCCTTAAAACATTATTGAAATAGCGTAAAATAAATTTAAGAATCCGGCAACCCCGCCGAAAACCAAGGGAGGATAGAAACATGGCAGTACCGAAGAGAAAAGTCTCTAAAGCAAGACGCGATAAAAGACGCTCCAATGTTTGGAAGCTCGACCTTCCGGGCATGACTAAATGCCCCAAATGTGGTGAATACAACCTTTCTCACAGAGTTTGCAAGGCTTGCGGAACATATAACGGCAAGGAAATTGTAAAACAGGACGCGTAATTTTGCAACCTGGCAGGTATGCAGACAAAGCATACCTGCCTTATTTCTTTTTAATCACAAGTTTTTTTGAAAAGGAGGAGCATTTATGGTAGAGATCACGGGCGTGATGAAGGGAAGTGCCGCTGAAAAGCACGGGATTCGTGCAGGCGATTACCTCATTGCCATCAACGGTAACGTGATCAAGGATATCCTTGATTACCGCTTTTATCTTTGCGAAAAGAAGCTGACGCTTCTTATTTGCCGTGACGGAAAAGAGATTTCCGTAAACCTGAAAAAAGGTGAATATGACGATATCGGCTTGGATTTTGAAACCTTTTTGATGGATAAAAAGCATTCCTGCCGCAATAAATGCATCTTCTGCTTTATTGATCAGTTGCCCAAAGGCATGCGTGACACGCTTTATTTCAAAGATGATGACAGCCGTCTTTCCTTTTTGCAGGGCAACTATATCACCATGACCAATCTTTCGGACGAAGATGTGGAGCGCATCATCAAAATGAAGATGTCCCCCATCAATGTTTCCGTCCACACCACAAACCCTGAGCTTCGTACGTTCATGCTGAAAAATCCGAACGCTGCAAAGTCGCTTTCGTATCTTGAGCGCTTTGCGAAGGCCGGAACGGAGCTGAACTGTCAGATCGTTCTTTGCCGCGGCATCAACGACGGAAAAGAACTCGAACGCACCATGCACGATCTTGCAGCTCTCTATCCTTCCGTGATGAGTGTTTCCATCGTGCCTGCCGGAATGACGAAATTCAGAGAAGAGAAAAAGCTTTATCCCTTGGAGCCCTTCACCAAAGAAGAAGCGGCGGCGGTGATCCGCCAGATTGAAGCCTTTGCAGAAGGCTGTCTTGCGCATTATGGTTCTCGCATCTTTTATGCAGGTGATGAGCTTTATCTCGAAGCGGGACTTCCGATCCCCGATGCCGAATACTACGAAGGCTTCCATGCCATCGAGGACGGCGTGGGCATGATCGCTTCGATGAAGGAAGAATTTGACAACGCTATCGAAGAGCTCGATAGCGACGACAGAGAAAGGGAAATTTCCGTTGCCACGGGTGTTGCGGCTTATGATTTTATCAAAAGTCTTGCTGTGCGCGTGGAAGAAAAATTCCCGAATATCAAGATACACGTTTATAAAATTGAAAACAATTACTTCGGAGAAAAGACCATCACGGTGGCAGGGCTTCTCACGGGACATGATATGGCGGCACAGCTTTCGGGCAAACCGCTTGGCGAAAAGCTTTATATCCCTGCCGTGACGCTGCGCCACGAGGGCGATCTTTTCCTCTGCGGTATGAGTATAGATACGCTTTCCCAAACGCTCGGCGTCGAGATCGAGCCTTGCGTGAACGATGGCTATGAATTTTTTGAAAAATTGACAGAATGTTAAAATAGAAAGGGGTAGATATCATGGCAAAGACCGTTGCTGCGATTGTCGGCAGACCGAACGTCGGCAAAAGTACGCTTTTTAACAAGATCGCGGGTTCCCGTATTTCCATCGTGGAAGACGTGCCCGGCGTGACACGCGACAGAATCTACTATGAAACAGAATGGAACGGCAAGCCGATCGTTCTGATTGACACGGGTGGTATCGAACCGAAAACAGACGATATCATTCTCGAAAAAATGAAGACACAGGCAGAGATCGCCATTGAAACGGCAGATGTCATCGTATTTATGTGCGATGTGCATGCCGGGGTGACTGCGGACGACCGTGACATTGCTGTTATGCTCATCAAAAGCGGCAAACCTGTTGTCCTTTGTGTGAATAAG
>CAYXQF010000105.1:0-5584 GCA_964466625.1 uncultured Lachnospiraceae bacterium
TACCGCTTTATCGGCAAAATTGATTGAAAAATGGAATATGAGTGCCTATGAACAGAAAAATAGGCACTCATATAGAAGAAATATCTTTATCTATGTGAAGCCGGTAATACACTTCCCGATGTGTTGCTCCTTCCCGAAATTGCTCAGCTTTATGGTGTGATGGTGGATGATCTTTTTAAGAAGCAATCCGTTGCATACGATAATTATGCGCAAAGATTGTCTGCGCTATATGAAATAAGTGGAGACCCAGAGGACTTTTTGAGATGCCGTCTTGAATATCAGAAACTTATGAAATCGGGCGAGCTGTCGATGTATGATAAATGGAACTACGGTTGGCTCCATAAAGCTATGATGCGTTTTTGCAGAGAGGAGGCTCTCAAATGGTTTGACAAGGTTTTAGCTGATAAAACGGATAAAAATTCATTGCCGTACAGAAGAGCGGCATCTACGAAAGATGCGATACTGTTTTCCTCAGGAAAAGGTGAAGAAATATTAGCAGAGCGTCAACGCGCAATGGATGAAGCATGTGGTGAGTTGGATGTGAGAGAGTGGATACTACTGATAGAGGCATACGAGAAAACAAAGCAATACGAAAAGGCCCTTTCAGTCTGTCAAAAGGCGCTTCGAAAATACCCTGATAATTGGGAACTGTATTGTAACGCCGGTTCCCTCTGTGAAGATATGGAAAAATATGCAGAGGCTATTGCGTATCTTGAAAAGGCAGGCAAAATCGGTACGTATTTCTGCGATGAAAAGTATTTGCTTGCCTCGTGCTATCAAAAGCTTGAGAGATTCAATGAAGCTTACCAAACTTTTTTAGAAATCGCAGATATTCACCGCAAAAACGGATATGACGTAGAAGCGGATCAAGCTTTAGGATATGCAAAGGAAATTGAAGATAAAATAAAACAATAACCTTGTTTTTGCATTTGTGTCTACAAATGCAGTGCTTGTCAAGAAAAGAGGACAGAGAATTTTGAAACATTCTCTGTCCTTTTACTATTTGTTGGTAACGTATTCTATTGAATTTCAAAAACTGTCCTTAAGAACACGCGCCGTAAACTGTGTCGCTTTTAATTTTAAGTTAAGTGATTAGCCTTCGCCTTCCATAGCTGCTCTCTGTTCAGCCCAGCTTGCCTGGAGTGTATTGATTACAGCGTTAAAGAAGTAGTCGCCGGAAAGTTCTGCAGCAACGGTGTCAACATAAGAAACTACGTCATCAGCCTTTGCGATATCTGCAATGTAAGTGCCGCAAGAGTCAATGAGTTTTTCTTCAATGCTGATCTTGTCACTGAAGTATTTTTCAAGAATAATCTCGGAGCAAACTTCTTCGACGAGATCGCCGTCAGCTTTTGCAAAAGTAGCTGCATCGTAGCCAAGAGCTTTCAATTCTGCGGAAAGCGCAGTGGTGAGCTTGGAGAGATAGCTCTGGTATGTTACCGCGTTACTCTTTGCAAGCATGTATGCGCTGAGCTCAAGACCGATATATTTAGCCATTTCATTGGTGTAGAAACCGGTATCATACAAAATGTTGTAGATGTTGGTTTCTGCTTCCTGGAGTGTCCAGTTGTTGATCTGAGTAGAAGTATACTTGGTACGAAGTGTGTAAACGAACTTAGTCTTCAAAGTACCGATATACATTTCGTAATTGTTCATGTAAACTTCTGCTTCTGCCAACTCATCGTAGGAAACACCCGCCAACTCAGCGAGTTTATCGTTAAGCTGGGTTGTTTCTTCAAGATAGTAGTCAAACAAAGTGTTGAGGATATCTTCATTCTTGATACCGTCTTCTGCTTTGTAAGCGTCCTTGCCGTAAACCTCGATCAAAAGATTCTTGTATTCTTTCTTAAGCAAGCTGAGATAGTTCTTGTATTCATCGGAAGTCTTGGTGTATTCTGCGAATGCTTCTGCAGTTGTACCAACTTCATTAAGATACATATCTTTTACGGAATTTTCAAAGGTTGCTTTGTCAAGACCGTTTTCTGCAAGATATTCAGTATACATGATATTGTATACTTCATCCACGATCTCGGAGTAAGAGAGAAGAGAAAGCATTGCCTTACCTACAGAAGCTTCGAGTTTAGACTGATATACAGCCTGAATGGTTTCTGCTGCATTCAAGTATACCAGAGCTTTTTCTTTGGTTTCCTGTAATTCGTCCCAAGAAATGGTGTAGGTTGTGCGGTCTGCCGCAGAGTATTCGAGAACGGAAGCCATGAAGTCCTGAACAAGCTTCACATAATCTTCTTCTGTCAAGTTGTTTTCGGTTTCATAGTTTGCACGAACGTAGTTGAATACTGCATTTTCGAAATCGGTATCGGAAAGTGCGCGGTAAGCCTCAAGTTCATTTGCAGGAAGTTCGTCCCAAAGGAGAATTTCTGCCATGATGCGCAAATATGCAATGTTGGTATAATAGTCAGCAGCGCTCTTCTTAGCGTTCTGGTAAACAGCACTTGCAGTACTGTTTTTGGAAGCGTTCGCGCCTGCAAGAGAAGCGAGCTTATCTGCAACGAGTTCAGCAAGAGCTTCAGCAGAGATAACGCCACCATACTTATTATTAGTATAGTCTTCGATCATCTTATTTTCGTACCATTCAATACCATAGGTAAGGTGACCAAAGCTATCAAATACAGCAAAGAGGTCGGTCGCGATCAAAGTGCTGTTTACACTAATCGCTTCGTTTGCATTGAGTTCTCTGGTAACGAGCCATACGTCTGCTTTACCGCCGATCACATCAGAAACGGTTGCGGAGTATGTCTGATCTTTGTCTTTTGCAGGGAGTTCAAGTGTTACATTGGGCTGAACCTGTTTGTAAGCACTAACAACTTCCGCAAGGAAAGCGTCCATATAAGGAACACGGAGCATAGTCGCGCCGGTATTTGCTGTAAATGCACTGAGTTTAACAGTACCGGAAACGTTCGCAGGAACGTATGCGGGAGCATCTTCATTAGCAGCCACAAAGCCAACCTTCTTCAAAACAGCCTGACCTTCTGCACTGTTAAGGAAGTTCACAAAGTCTGCAGTAGCACCGGTGGGTGTACCCTTGGTTGCCACGTTAAACTGTGTTTCACTTACGCCTTCAGCAGCAAGGAATTCCATGAAATAGGAAATATAGTATTTCTTGAAGCTAATGCGGAAGTTGTTACCTGCGTTGGTGCCTACTGTTCTTTCATATTCATCATAATCAATGCCAACAGCAGCAAGCGCTTCGGTAAGCACGGCTCTTCTGAGAATGTCATCAAGCATTTCGTCAAGTGCTTCATCATCAACATAGAAAAGACCGAACGGAGCAAGGTTAGAGTCAAGGTTGGTCTGCTTGTAGTAAGTCCAAGCGTCGATGCTCTGACCTTCTTCGGGATAACCCATATAAACGTTGCCTGTATAGGCATTGTTCATCATGTAGTTCTGGTTGAGTCTCTGAATCGAGTAAGCAACAGAACCATCTTCTTTTTCGATTTCATTTACTTTGTAGTTTGCAATGTCGCCGTTGTCGCCGTCATATTCAATGCCGTACTGAAGGAGATTCTTAGCTTCAGAATCGATTGTGAAGAGTTCGATAACCTGAAGTGCTCTCTTTTCGTCAGAAGTGAAGGAAGAAACCGCAAACATACCGTTGAAAACTTCGTTAGTTTCTACGAAAGGATTCTGAAGAACCTTGAGGTAATAGTCATCAGCATATTCTTCGGTAACGGAAGCGTCACCTTTGAGAACGGTTACAGCGAAGTCTTCAGCGCCTTCGGTGATATAACCTTTCGCCTGATAATCCTGCATCAAAGCGAGATGTGCTTTATATTCAGGAATTTCAAAAAGATTCTGGATTGTGAAGTTTGTGCCTTCTGCAGCATTGTAACCATAGATCGGGTCGAAGTATGTGCCGACTGCAATGCCGTTATCATAATAAGTTGCAATACCGAGAGCTTCCGGTTCTGTAGCCATAGGAGCAACGGATTCGTTTGCTTTTACCTGTGCCAAGAAATCGGAAAGTTCAGAGTAGTTGTCGATCATATCAACGTCAAGGTCGTATTTATCAGCGAGTTCCTTGTCAACAGCGAGGTAAGTGTACTCAGCAAGAACGTTGTTGTTGGGGATCGCTTTGATATCGCCTGTAACGGTCTGGAGATGATCAAAGAACGTGGGGTAAATATACTGTTTGAATCTCGGGAAGTCAGTAGTGAGCTTATTTGCAATGGAAAGCAGATAGCCCTTACCGTCGAGATAATCGTACATTTCACGATCCGCGATCATGATAATATCGATCGGAGAAGTTGCTTCGGGATAAAGCGTTTCGATTTTACCGTCTTCATAAACGGTGGTTTCTTCCGCCGAATAAACTTCACCTGTGGAAAGTGTGGAAGCAACTACGCTCGACACTTTCTGAGTCCATTTGCTGGTGTTCTTTTTCTCGCTGGCAAGAAGTTTTTCAGCAGCGTTTGCCTTTTTCTGCGCAAGAGAATTGTACTTATTGATCGCAGCAAGTTCCTTGGTATTATAATCGGCTTCAGCAACTCTCTGCTCTACCAATTCAAGATACTCATCAGCGGTCACAAAAGTCATTTCCACTTTTGTTTTGAATCTGGATTTTGTGAGCTTGTTGATCGCATCTTCCACGTTCTGAGCCGCTTCGGGTGTAACCGAGTCAGCGATGAGAAGCATATTGATCGTAGCGGGCAATGTTTCATCTGACGAAGTCGTCGTGGTTTCACCACAACCTACCATCAGAAGCGTGCCTGCGAGCATGGCAAGACACAAAACGAGACTTAATAATCTTTTCATCATTTGGCTTTCCTCCCAAAAAATCAATCTTCCGTGACGATCGGAAATTGTATTGATATAACAATATAAATTTTACATCAAAAATGGAACTATGTCAAGGCATTTTTTACAAACAATCACCAAAACCACCCCCTGAAAGTCCCCCTCCAACACTGTTTTCAGAGGTTTTTTTCAGTAACATTGCACAAACTTTCAAAACACAAGGTAGGGACATTAACCAAGAACGGTGTGGATATATCCCAAGATATTTCGGTTTTGCTTGTTAAAACTAACCTATTTTTTATTTTTTAAATTAATTTAAATAATCACGAAGCTTTTTCGAACGGCTGGGGTGACGGAGCTTACGAAGGGCTTTTGCCTCGATCTGACGGATACGTTCACGGGTGATATTGAACTTCTGTCCGACCTCTTCAAGCGTGCGCTGTTTGCCGTCCGCAAGACCGAAACGAAGACGGAGAACACTTGCTTCTCTGGGTGTCAACGTATTGAGAACCTCGTTGAGCTGTTCACGAAGAAGCTCATAAGAAGCGGCTTCTGCAGGTGCGGGAGATTCCTGGTCCTCGATGAAGTCGCCGATATGGCTGTCCTCTTCCTCACCGACGGGAGTTTCCAAAGAGATCGGATCCTGCGCGATCTTCATGATCTCGCGAACGCGATCGGGATTCATATTCATCTCTTTTGCAACTTCTGCAGCGGAAACTTCTCTTCCCTTTTCCTGGAGCATCTGACGGGAAACCTTGGTCACCTTATGGATCGTTTCCACCATGTGAACAGGAATACGAATGGTACGCGCCTGATCCGCGATCGCACG
>CAYXQF010000106.1:0-5501 GCA_964466625.1 uncultured Lachnospiraceae bacterium
TCAAGATACTTTAACGTCATATCCAACTGTTTAATCATATCCATATTATCGACGGTAGTTTCGTCGTTAGTATATGTCGATGTAATTCCACAGTTAGCTATTTCAAGTCTTTGTATCGGTTTAATTGTTGTGGTAGTAGCTTGTGTAGAAGAATCTGTTGTAGTCGTTTCCAAGAAGGACAAGTCACTTACATCCAAGCCGGAAAGTGTGAGCACCTTTAGATTAGCCATACCACCAAGATACTTGTTCCATTCAAGCGTTTGTCCGCTTCTTTCATTACCCGCAAGAAGCAATTTTTCCATATTGGTAAACTTGGAGAGCGTTGCAAAGCCTGTTATTTCATTGTTCTCAGCATACAACTCTTTCAATGCGCTCATATTTTGGAGCGAAATGATTTGGTTAACAGAGCAATTTGAAATATTCAATATCTGCATCGCGGTCAAGTCCACAAGAGCCGCAATATCGTTTATTCCTGCGTTGTCATTGAGATACAAAACCTCAAGAAGTGTCATCTTTTCAAGACTTGCAATATCACTTATGTTATTCTCACCCAAATAAAGTTTGGTCATAGCTGTCATATTTTTGAGGGCGGTAACATCACTAATATTATTGCAATGCAATCTCAACTCAGTAAGAGTAGTTAATTTATTCAAAGAAGAAATACTTGTAATATTGTTGTTATTCAAGGACAAATATGTCAAATATACTTTATCAGACAAAACCGCTATATCATCACTATCAATATTGTTGTTTGACAGCGTGAGAAGTGTAAGCATCGGGGTTTGACTAAGCAAAGATATGTCGGACAAATTGTTGTTATCCAAGTACAACTCTTTGAGTTTGCTATAAATATCATCCGACGAGAAGAACATATCAAGAGAAGTCAAATTGTTGCTTGAAAGATCTACGAGTTTCAAGTTTATCATATTTGACAAAATCGGAGTTCCTCTAACAGCTTCGCTCGAAATGCCAACGTTATTGGCAATAAAGCTTTCAAGATAGGTAAGTCCTGCGATTTCGGACACCCCTTCTGTAATATTCAAGCCGGAGATATTCAAAAGTCTAAGGTTTTCGCAATATGTTAAGCCTGTCAAATCGGTTATGGGTTTGTGAAATCCTCCCGCGCCATCCTCAAACCAATCGTTGTATTTGCTCAAATCGAGGCTAACAAACTTTGTATTCTTTAATGCCTCGGTTGTAAGCTGCGTATAACCGAAACGGTCGCGCATCTCAATCATCAAAGCGGCGCAAAGAGACGGCGAAATGTTATCGCTGTAACTAAGAGATGTATTGTTGGGATTTTCAACTGTGATAACATATTCAAGTTCAAAACTATTGCTACCCGCATCGGTAGGATAAGTTACTTGAACAGTTATGGGGCAAGTTGTACCGTTAATAGCTTGCTCGTTTACGGTTACTGTGTTTTGCTCGATAACAACAGTATTGATGTCTTTACTAATCCACTTTATTTCGCATCCGTAGGTGTCTTCGTCTGCCCAAAGAGCATCACCATTGGAGAAGGAATTTTCAACCTTACTTGCGATTTCACCGATTATGTAATGTCGAATTTCATCCTCGGTGATAGCCGTAAGAGATACATCGTCAAAGTAAACCTTGCCGTCATCTTCAAGAGGTTCGCCGTTAAAGGTGATAGTAGCTACAAGGTCAATCGTCTTAGCGGATGTTCCACGCTTGATTTGGCTGATAGGTTCATAAACGCCATTATTGTTTATTACCCATTCAATTCTTACTTCGTAAACACTTCCGCTTGTAGAGCCAACCTGCTTGTTGGAAATTTTGCGGATTAAATTCAAGTCGCAATCAATTTCTCCGCCGGAAATCGTACTTGTACCCGAAAGCGTACCGTTTGTAACATTCTTTAAGTAGCTTACGATCTCTGCTTTTGTAGGTGTAGAATATGCACCCTTTGCGAGAAGCGTGAAAGTTAGTGTTTCGGAAGATTCCTTTGTGACACCATCTTCCAAATAGGAAGTAATTGTTGCAGTAAGTGTAATGTTACTATCATATGTCTGCTTGTTAAATACACCCGTGTTGGAGAATACACCAGCATCGGAACTTCTCCAAACAATTTGGCTGTAAAACATACGATTTTCATCATATTTAATTTCTGTAGGAAGTTCCCAATCAGATTTTATCACACCGTTATACTGATTAACCTCGCTATTTATCTGCTCCATATAATATTGCATATAAGGAGAGATCGACTTCTCATATATAGCATATACTGTCAATTCAGAGGTCAAATTGGTATAATCGGGAGCAACGTATTCGGTCTTGGAAAGCGACCAAAGTCCATTTGTGTACCCACTGAGTAACGGTACGTCGGGAATCGTATTCAAATTTGCACCGATTTGAACAGATTTCTTAGTCAAAATCTCCCCATCGGTATTGCAGAACAATACATTGACTCTATCACCGTAATTGTCAACCTCTTGCTTTGCAAGTTTTCTTTGAAGAATAATAGCATCGGCTATATCCACAACTGAATCGTTTTGTGTATTTGCAAAAATTAACTGAAAATCGGAAAACGTATGCAATTTAGCAAGATGACGTCTTATATATACAGCATCCCCTATATCAACAATGTTGTCAAAATTCACATCACCTATTTCGTAAATGTGGAGTTTTGCAAAATTACAACACAAATCAACATTATCGACTACGCTGTTGGCTCCAACACGCTTGGCAATATTATTTCCGGTTGGATCCAGTTTTATTAAATCATATGTTCCATATGCTAAATTTTCATCAACCCTGAATGTCAGTTCAACTAAATCTACTTTTTTATTTGTATTCGTAGCTCTTGAATAATTAAGACATATTTTATTTTCATCCAATGTGTTAACTATAACATCAGCTATTTCGTTATAACCTATTAAAGTAAGATTATCCGTGTCGTACGACAACTGCATTTCTATTCCAGCAATGTTTGCTGTTTCTGTGATGTAAATTGTAGTAGTAAATTCTTCGCCTTGTCTTACTTCAAACTCTGTTGAAGATATGTGTATGTTTTCTTGTTCCGTAGCACTAACGGAGAAAACAAACAAAGAACAAAGAGCCGCAACAACAAGTGCTATTACAACTAAAGATTTCTTCATAATTTCCTCCTATTAGTTTTCTGGTAACAGTTTTTCTTCATAGGCTTTTTTCAGATCTTCTTCATCTAAAAATTCACCCCAAAAATCTTCAACTTGAACCGGTTCACCTGTACGCCAATCTTCAATATATGCAACATTGTTAATCCATTCACGGCAAGTTCCTTCCACTGTGGTAATCATATAATAATTTGTTTCTGTTACCACCCACTCTCCATTTACAAGAGTTTGTGCTTCGCAATAAAGCGGCAAATAAACAGTATATTTGACCACCCTCCAATTATATGGTGTTCCGTTTGAATTAAAATACAACGCATTATATGTAACCTCTTTCGATGCGGAAGAATCATCCGATCCAGATTGTGTATGAGAGGTGCCAATACTTTGCGAGAATTTTTGCTTAAATTTTATGCCGTTACCAAACGCTGAAATCGCTTCTTCAAGTTCTTCTTCAAATCCTAATTCAATGCTTATATCGCTTGACCAACTATGAGAGTTAGAAACGGAGTAAGAAACAGATATTTCATTCGCGGTGGTATAACCTTCCTCGCCATCATAATACTCTCCAAAATCGTTTTCTGGATTAGATATCTTCATAATCATTCCATAATTGTAATCATAAGGATCATAAAATACTATTTTTTGATTTCCGTCTTGCACTTCTCCAATCGACGTTTTAGAATATGTAATATATTCGTACCATTCTTTAGAATAATCTTCTAAGATTCCTCCACATTTAGAACATTTAATTTCGTTCATCCCTGCTTCAGATCCACATTGAGAACAAATTTTTAATTTGGGTTCTATTTCTTCAGGATACGCTCCATCTTGTGCTATCTCGCCAACCGATGGCTTTTCATACTTAACAACACCATCTTTGTTGGTTAAGCTATTCCAAAGTTCTGAAATGCCACCTTCTGACCAAGCTGCCGTAGCAACGACAGTTCCAAACAAAATAGAAAACGCTGATATTATTGAAATAATAACAACGAGTTTCCGTCTTTTACTGCTCATTGTGTGCCTCCTCTATAATAATTTTATTTTGCAACACTTGATACTCCGATGGCATTAAGCTATCACCATTATCAAGTGAATACATACTGTTTACATTGATTTGCAAATTAGTTTCTGTCTTGGTTGTAACCTTTGATTTGAATTTCAAATTCATAAATGTTACTTCACCCGTGGTATTATTGGTAGTAACATAGTTCAAATGAATAACTCCATTCGTTGAACTGTTCTGAATTACACAATCATCCACGTCCGTAACTTCTATCAATTCAAGCAAGTCGCTATCGTAGGTTACATCCATATCAAGACCGCAGAAATTAACTTCACCGTAAATTCCAATTAAAACATTAAATTCCGAGCCGCACAAAGAATAAACCGTATCCGCACAAATCGCATTAGTAATATTTGAAATATTCGTATATGATGCGATAATATCGGTGTTTTGAGTGATATTAGAATAATCACCAATCCAACCATTAAAAATATAGCCTATTCTTTGGGGGGGCGTTGGTGCGTTAAACGCCCCTCCTTTTTTTGACTCTTTAATAGTAATCGGGATTCCGTCATCAGTAATAAAACGAACCACATATTTTGCATTATCGTCATTCGTTTCGTTTCCGGGGGTATTCGTTTGCTCATCGTTTCCTGTGGACGGTGGATTACTTTCACCACTATTTGGCGGTGTGGGAGTAGTGCCACCATTGTCATTAGGTTCTTTGTTCCCGCAAGAAGCCAAGCAAACTACTTGAAGTAGAATTATGGCGCAAATCAAAAACAACGAAATTGTTTTTCGATTTATTCGCATCATTGAATTGTCACCAAGCCGTCAACAAATTCGCAAGTGGAATCTATAATTGTCGATCCGTCCATTTCCTTAACGCTTGTCATTTCAACATAAACGCTCGTCGCATCTGCAGTCGTGTCTTTAATTCTGAAAGTAAGAGCAATAATCTCTCTGCTCTTTGTCTTTTCTGTCGCTGCGCTGAAATTCAAAAGAACACCGTTATCGAGATATTCAGTATTAACGACCACATCAAGATCGAGATCGGAATCATAAGATACAAGCTCCAAGATAGCATTGTCATAGTAAATGGTTATATCAAAGCCACACGTTTTAACTGTGCCATCTACGCTAACAAGGAGTGTTACAGTATCTCCGACACTTCCGGTTGCCGATTCAACAGTAAATATATTCTTGCTATCATCGTAAACTGCAACTACACTTTCGTTTTTCGTTACGTTAGCATAGTTACCATTCCAACCAAGGAATGTTGCTCCCGATTTTGTGGGGTTGGTAGGCGGAGTTGCCGCTTTGCCTTCTGCTACGGTTGAAGTTCCGAGAACCGTCGTTCCATCATAATCATAGAACGTTAC
>CAYXQF010000107.1:0-5418 GCA_964466625.1 uncultured Lachnospiraceae bacterium
AGAGTGGTGATGGTTCTGCCGTGGAAGCTGTTTTTGAGCGTGATGATGATATTATATTCCGCGCCCTTATGTTCAGCGGCATATTTTCTTGCCGCCTTGATGGCACATTCGTTGGCTTCCGCACCCGAATTGCCGAAGAAAACTTTTTTCATGCCCGTGCGCTCGCAAAGTTCTTTGGCGAGAAGCGCACACGGTTCGGAATAATAGAGATTGGACGTGTGCTGGCATTTGCCGAGCTGTGCTGTGACAGCGGCGATCCATTCATCATCGGAAACGCCAAACGTATTAACGGCGATACCTGTGCCAAGGTCGATATATTCCTTGCCGTTTTCGTCCCAAACGAGAGAGCCTTTGCCGTGCGTGATCTCTACGGGAAAACGCGCGTAGGTATTCGCTACGTATTCTTGATCAATGGCTTTGATGCTCATTTGTTTGCACCTCTTTCCCTTTCCGTCACACGTTTTTGATACTGTTTTTTATCTGCAACGAACATCGTGCCTGCGCCCTCGTCGGTGAGAGTTTCCAAAAGAATGGAATGCGGAACACGACCGTCCATGATGAAGACTTTCTTAACGCCGCGGCGGATCGCGTCCACACAGCACTGCACTTTGGGAATCATACCGCCGACAACGATGCCGCTTTCCACGAGCTTTTTCGCATCGGCAAGGTCGATGAGCGGAATGAGAGAATCGGGATTGTTTTTATCCTGCAAAACACCCGTGATATCCGTCATGGAAATGAGGCATTCCGCGCGCATCGCGCCTGCGATATAGGAAGCCGCTGTGTCTGCGTTGACGTTGTATACGTTACCCGCTTTGTCACAGCCGATGGTGGAAACAACGGGGATATACCCTTTTTCGAGAAGGTCAACAATGGGAGCTACGTTGATATTTGTGATTCTGCCGACATAGCCGAGGCGTTCGTCCTTCATTTCGGCTTCGATGAGTCTGCCGTCCATACCGGAAATACCCATCGCTTTGCCGCCCTTGACGGCAAGAAGATTGACGAGCGTTTTGTTCACTTTGCCCGCGAGGACCATCTGCGCGATCTCCACGGTTTCCTTGTCCGTCACGCGAAGGCCGTCCACAAACTCTGTCTTTTTGCCCACCTTGGTGAGCATATCGGTGATCTCAGGGCCGCCGCCGTGAACGAGCACGACCTTCACACCGATGAGCGAAAGGAGAACCACGTCCTCCATGACCTGCTGCTTGAGATCTTCGCTGATCATCGCGTTGCCGCCGTATTTGACAACGATGATCTTATTATAATAATTCTGAATATACGGAAGCGCTTGGGTAAGGATCTCCGCGCGCTGTGCGTTTGTGATGTTGAGTGCCACTTGACCGATTCTCCTTTGTTATGTACGGTAGTCGCCGTTGATTTTTACGTAGTCATAAGTAAGATCACAGCCCCATGCAGTCGCTTTTCCATCGCCGTCACCAAGCGTGATCTTAATGCCGATCTCCTTTTCGAGAAGGATCTTCTTGGCGATCTCTTCCGAGAAATCAATGCCTGCGCCGTCCTTACAAACGGGGATCTCCCCTGCCGCAGAAACGAAAGATACGTCGACCTTGTTCACGTCAACGTCAGCACCGCTGTAGCCGATGGCGCAGAGAACTCTGCCCCAGTTGGCATCGGAGCCGAACATTGCCGCCTTGACAAGAGCGGAGCAGATCACGCTCTTTGCCACGGTCTTTGCGGTTTCTTCGTCTTTCGCGCCGTCGACGGTACATTCAAGGAGCTTTGTCGCGCCCTCGCCGTCACCTGCGATCATGCGGCAAAGATAAACGTTCACGCTGTTGAGCGCTTCCATGAAGGCGGTGAAATCTTCACCCTCTTCGGTGATCATTTCGTTGCCTGCCATACCGTTGGCAAGGATCGTCACCATGTCATTGGTGGAGGTATCGCCGTCAACGCTGGTCATATTGAAAGTATTTTTGATGTCATGAGAAAGTGCTTTCTGCAAAAGCGCGGAGGAGATGGCAACGTCTGTGGTGATGAAAACGAGCATCGTCGCCATATTCGGGTGGATCATACCCGAACCCTTGGCGATACCGCCGATGGTGCAGGTCTTACCGCCCACAGTAAATTCCACAGCGACCTCTTTTTTCACGGTATCCGTGGTCATGATGCCTTCTGCCGCGTCATCACTGCCTGTGTAAGTAAGTCCTGCCGCGAGCGCGTCCATACCGTGTGCGATGGGTTCGATAGAAAGCGGCTGACCGATAACGCCCGTGGAAGCCACAACGACGTCTTCTTTTGCGATGCCGAGCTTATCGGAAACGAGCTCACACATTTTTTCCGCGATCTCAATACCGTTTGCGTTACAAGTATTTGCGTTACCGCTGTTGCAGATGATCGCCTGCGCTTTGCCGTCTGCAATGTTATTTTTGGTCACGGTGAGCGGTGCGCCTTTCACGAGGTTCGTGGTGTAGACAGCCGCCGCACTTGCGGGAACATCACTCACAATAAGTGCCAAATCTTTTTTCGTTTTGTTTTTGCGAATACCGCAGTGAATACCTGCGGCTTTGAAGCCTTTTGCGGCACAAACGCCGCCAGAAACTGTTTTCATGGTTCTTTTGCTATCCTTTTTTGTTAAAAATCTGTATTTATAAAAACGTTCCAAAAAATGCGCTATGCTCCCCCGTCTCCGAGGGAGCTTTTTTGCCCTTTTTTGGGGTATATTTTTCAAAAATTATAAGTCAAGACCTTCGGTGATATCCGTGCCAAGCACGATATTAAGGTTTTGAATCGCCGCGCCCGATGCACCCTTGCCAAGGTTATCATATCGTGCCACGAGCAAAATTCTCTCGTCATTGCCAAGCACGGTGACCTGCATACTGTCTTTCAAAGACATTCCTGCACCCGAAATAAAGCCGCTCTCGTCCATCGCATCTGTGTAATGCACGATGGGACCTGTATAGGTCTTGGCATAAAGTGCTTTTATGTCAGCAGGTGTCACGCCCTCTTTCAGATCAGATGCAAAGAGCGGAACGGTAACGACCATACCACTGTAAAAATCCGAAACGATGGGACAGAAGATGGGAGCATTTTCAAGTCCCGTGATGGCTTTCATCTCTTTGAGATGCTTATGCTCCTGCGTAAGTCCATACTGACGGGGTGCGCCAAGCAGAGGATCTCTGCCTTCGCTTTCATATTCTTCGATCATTTTTTTGCCGCCGCCGCTATATCCCGTGATGGAATGACAAGTGAGCTTCGTATCTGCCGCGATCAGACCGTTTTTGAGGAGCGGATATACAAGGGAGATAAATCCGCTCGCGTGACAGCCGGGAACGGCAATGCGCTTGGAATTTTTGATCTTCTCTGCCAGCTCCTTGGAAAGCTCCGGGAAACCGTAGGCAAATTCAAGACTGGTTCTATGTGCGGTGGAGGTGTCGATGATGACGGTGTTCGGATTTTCCACCATCGCGACGGATTCTTTCGCCGCCGCGTCAGGCAGACAGAGAAAAGCAACGTCTGCGCTGTTGATCGCCGCTTTTCTTGCCGCGGGATCCTTGCGAAGCTCCTCGGAGAGGGTGATCAGTTCAATATCCGCGCGGTTTTCGAGGCGCTCGTAAATACGAAGACCTGTGGTTCCTGCTTTACCGTCAATAAAAATCTTCTTCATAGGGGTGTTTCTTTCTATATCGTTACTTTTCGTTATTTTTCAAAAACGCTTCGACGTGTGCAAGCTGTGCCATAACGGATTCAAAACCCGTACTGCCTGCGGAAATGCGTTTTTTCACACAAGCGTCAAGAGAGATCTCGTCAAAAAGATCGTCCTCAAAAAGCTCGCTGAAGCTCTTGTAGGTTTCCATCGGCAAGGTTTCCAGCGTTTTTCCGCTCGCAATGCAAGCGGCAACGATGCTACCGACAATCTTATACGCGCTGCGGAACGGTATACCTTTTTTGGTGAGGTAGTCTGCAAGGTCGGTAGCATTAATAAAGCCTCTGCCTGCCGCTTCGCGCATGTTTTCTTTTTTCACTTTCATCGTGGAAAGCATGGGCGCAAAAATGGAAAGACATTTCTGCACGGTCTCCACGCCGTCAAATACGGATTCTTTATCCTCTTGCATATCCTTGTTGTAAGCAAGCGGAAGTCCTTTGAGCATCGTCAGCGTACCGATCAGGTCGCCATATACTCTGCCCGTTTTGCCGCGAACAAGCTCTGCCATATCGGAGTTTTTCTTCTGCGGCATGATGCTCGAACCCGTGGTGTAAGCATCGGAAAGCTCCACAAAGGAAAATTCCCAGGAAGACCAAAGAATGATCTCCTCCGAAAAACGGGAAAGATGCATCATGATGATCGAACAAACAGAGAGCATCTCCACGCAGAAATCGCGATCGGAAACACCGTCCATGGAGTTCTTAGTGATGCCGTCAAAACCGAGCGCATTTGCCACCATCATGCGGTCGGTGGGATACGTCGTCCCTGCGAGCGCACAGGAACCGAGAGGAGATTCATTCATGCGCTTCACCGCATCGTCAAGACGGGTAACGTCACGCATGAACATCATCGCGTAAGCAAGCAAATGCTGTGCAAACGTAATCGGTTGCGCTCTTTGCAAATGTGTATAACCCGGCATGATCGCGTCGGTATTTTCCGCCGCTTTTTCGTGGATCGCCGAAATGAGGGTAAGGAGCTTTTCACGGATATCCGCCGCTTCATCACGCAGATAAAGGCGAAGATCGAGCGCCACCTGATCGTTACGGGAACGTGCCGTGTGGAGTCGCTTGCCGACGTCCCCGATGCGGTGTGTCAGCTCCGCTTCCACGAACATGTGAATGTCCTCTGCTTCCATATCAATGGGAAGCTTGCCCGAAAGAATATCCTCCAGAATACCCGAAAGACCTTCGCTGATCTTTTCGCAGTCCTCATGACTGATGATGCCCTTTGCCGCGAGCATCGACGCGTGTGCAAGAGAACCCGTGATATCCTGTTTTACCATTTTTGAGTCGAAATGAATGGAAGAATTAAAATCGTCTGCCTCGCGGTCGAGCGCACCGATAAATCTTCCTGCCCACATTTTTTCCATGCCGAATTGTTCCTTATCTATTTTGTGATACTGTATGCGAAAACATATCACAGTTGCGGCGGGAGCAAGCCCCCGCCCTACAACGTGATATTTTCATCAATAAAATTATTTGCCGTTTTTCTTGGCAACAGCGTCTTTTACCTGTGCCTGAACCTTGATCGGAAGACCGAAGAGATTGATAAAGCCGGTAGCGTCAGCCTGATCATAAACGTGATCTTCGCCGAAGGTTGCAATTTCTTCGGAATAGAGAGAGTAATCGCTCCATGCGCCTGCTTTGATCATGTTGCCCTTGTAAAGTTTAATGCGAACCTTACCTGTCACAGTTTCCTGTGTCTTGTCTACGAAAGCGGAGAGCGCTTCACGAAGAGGTGTGAACCACTGG
>CAYXQF010000108.1:0-5418 GCA_964466625.1 uncultured Lachnospiraceae bacterium
GCATCTCTGCCCATGATCTCGACGATCGTAACCGCTTTTACGGTGTAAACAGCAGTATCGCGAAGAATTTCCTGCATGGTGGTTGCGATGTATTTTGCCGCGGAACCGAAGCCGGGGGTGTGGTCTGTGCCTGCGAGGTCGTTGTCAATGGTCTTCGGCACGCCCATCACGCGCATTTCATAGCCTTCTTCTTCCATGAAACGGGAAAGCTTTGCCACGGTATCCATGGAGTCGTTGCCGCCGATGTAGAAGAAATAACGAATGTTATTTTCTTTGAAAATGTCAAGAAGCTTCAAATATACGGCGCGGTTTTCACCGTCGAAGTTCTTGGGGAGTTTTTTGCGGCAAGAGCCGAGAGCTGCCGCAGGGGTGGTTTCCAGAAGGGAAAGTTCTTCGTCTGTCATGCCGGAAAGGTCGATAAAACGGCTTTCGAGCACACCTTCAATGCCGTTGCAAGCGCCGTAAATTTTTTCGATGGCATCACATTCCTTAGCGCCGCGAATGACGCCCGCAAGGGTAGCGTTGATTGCCGCTGTGGGACCGCCGGACTGACCGACGATCGCATTACCGTAAAGTTTTTCCATAAGATCTGATCTCCTTTATATTTTGGTGTAAATTTTGACGAAGTTATAGGATAATTTCTAACATTTTGATAACGATGAGGATCGTCACGGGAGAAAGCATCGTGCCGAGGCTGACGAGCTGCGCCGCATGGGAGGGCTTTACGTCGTACATATTCGCGAAAAGGGACGTAAATGCCGCCGGCGGCAGACCGATCATCACAGCGAGAAAGATCGAAAGATCAATGCTTGTGACAAGATTCGATGCATCGCACAGATGTAAAATGAGTGCGGCAATGATGGGAAGCACTATGAGCTTAAACGCACAGAACGCATAAAATTTCGGGTTGGCAAAGACTTTGCCGAGGGGCATCGCCGCCACGAGAGATCCTGTGACAAGGAGAGAAAGCGGTGTGCAAAGACTGCCCATATGATTCATCAGCGTGCCGATAAATCCCGGAATCGGAACTTTCGTGACGTAAAGTGCGAGTGCAATGGCGCAGGAGATGATGCCGACGTTCACAAAAATATTTTTGACCGTGAACTTTTGACCGCTCTTGCCGCGAGACATGAGAAGCGCGCCATAGCTCCAGCAGCCGAGATTATAAGTGATGACATAAAACGCGCCGTAGAAAAGACCGATCTCACCGAAAAGCGCGCCGAGGATCGGATAGCCGATGAAAGCGCAGTTGGAAAAAACGCAGGCGAAGTTATAGATCTTTTTTTCGTCCACGTCCTTGACGCGGCAAAAGACGAGTCTTGCCGCAAGCGCCATGAAAATGTGGGAAAGTGTGCCGAAAAGCAGGATAAGCAGACCGTTTTTTAAGTTTTCTGCGGAATATTCCAGCTTCGTCACGGAATACACGATAAGAAAAGGCGTGGCGCCTTTGGCGACGAGGGTGGAGAGCTTTTTGGTGAAGGTTTCATCGAGGATCCCGATCTTTCTCAAAATAAAGCCGACAAGGATCAGCAAAAGCAGAGAAAGCGAGGTCGTGATCAGGGAAGTGAAATCGAGATTCATTTAGTCCTCCGCGTCCAGACGTTCTTTGATTGCCATCATGTCGGCGAGCATTTCGTCCTTTTTGCGGGGATCGCGCAGAAGGGCGGCAGGATGATAGACCGCGCAAACGGAGTAGCCTTTTTTATCAAACCACTTGCCGTGTTCCGCTGTGATCTTGAAATCAGGTTTAATGATGCGCATGGCGGAAATTCTGCCAAGGCAAACGATGACCTTCGGGCGGATTGCCATGACCTGTGCGCGCAGATAGTCGATGCACATATCCTCTTCCTCAGGCTTGGGATCGCGGTTCTGAGGTGGGCGGCATTTTAAGATGTTGGCAATGTAAACATCCTCGCGCGCGATGCCGACAGCATCGAGATATTTATTGAGCAGTTTTCCTGCCGCGCCAACGAAGGGAATACCGCTCTCGTCTTCTTTTTGACCGGGTGCTTCGCCGATAAACATGAGCTTGGCATTTTCATTTCCCGTGCCGAAAACGATGTTTGTGCGTGTTTTGTAAAGCTCACATTTTTGGCAAGCTTCACATTCTATTTTGATTTCATGAAGTGTTTTGTTTTCCATAAAAATAAAAATTCTCCTTTATATAAAAAAAGAAAAGTGCCGTCTGCGGTTATTGTACCACAAACGGCGAAATCTTTCAATTATATTTTCATATTTTTCGTGCATTTTACGCATTATTTTGCAAGAGATGCCAGTTTTTCCACGGCATTTCCGGCGCAAAGCACACGGCAATGCTCCGTGAGGAAAAAACGCGCGCTTTCGTTTTCGATGCGCGTACCGAATTCCGCGATGAAAAGATTCTCACGCAGATATTTTGTTTTCCTGCCGCCGATGGGCGGGAGCGTTTCCAATATGGAAAGATAATACCGTGCCGTTTTCTCCGGCGCTTCTTCCAAAAAGGCGTCGCTTTCTGCACGGTAACCGCGCCGATATAAAAATTTGCAGACGCGAAGCAGCGCGTCGATCCCTTCAAAGCGGTAAAGCACGCGCACGTTTTTGGAAACGGGCGATGCCCGTTCGCTCTGTGGATTCATAGTCCCCGCGGACGAGATTTCTTTTTTTAATTTGGTTATGTAGATTTCGCAGCCGCCGTTTTTTTCGGGATAGACTTGTATGCAGATCTTACCGATCGCCGCGTCAAAGCCCGTTTCTTTTTTTGCTTCATCGAGAATGCTCCAAACAGCTTTTCTCGTTTCCGTGTTGTCATAATCCAGTTTGTCACAAGTGAGGTTATACTGAATCATGTCAAACGGCGTCAAAACCACTTTCAGTTTATCCTCTTCAATGAGGTTTATTTCCAAAACAATCACCACCGAAAAATATAATAGTCTTGATACTATTATAAGCGCGATGAGAGGAAAAAGCCATACGCAAATTTTTGGTATTTTTCATCTCTCCCGTCCGACTCCTTCCCAAAAGAATGAAAAAATCGTAAATTTTTGTGTTTTTCGGCTTTCCTGCTATATTTTTTTCCTTTTTGCCTTGAAAAAAATGAAGTTTGTGGTATGATAATTATGTATAGCATTTTTTATTCTATTTGGAACACAGAAAGGATTTACATTATATATGGAATTTTCCAACGAAAAAAAGACGATACTTTCCGGCGTACAGCCCAGCGGTAATCTGACCATCGGTAACTATCTCGGTGCGATCCGCAACTGGGTTGCTTTGCAGAACGATTCTTACGAAACACACAACTTCCTCTATTGCGTTATGGATATGCACGCGATCACCGTTCGTCAGGTTCCGGCAGATCTTCGCCGCAGAACCCTTGAGACTATCGCGATCTATATGGCTTGCGGTATTGATCCCGAAAAGAGCCTTCTTTTCGTGCAGAGCCACGTTCCCGCGCATGCACAGCTCGGTTGGGTCCTTGATTGCTACACCATGTTCGGTGAACTTTCCCGCATGACACAGTTTAAGGATAAAAGTGCAAAAAATGCGCAGAATATCAACGCGGGGCTTTTCACTTATCCTGCGCTGATGGCTGCGGATATCCTGCTTTATCAGGCGGATCTCGTTCCCGTCGGTCTTGACCAGAAGCAGCACCTTGAGCTTGCACGCGACGTCGGTGAACGCTTCAACCAGATCTACGGCAATACGTTCGTCATTCCCGAACCTTATATGTCCAAAACGGGTACCAAGATCTGTTCTCTCCAGGATCCCACCAAGAAGATGAGCAAATCCGATGAAAACCCGAACGGTTGCGTTCTTATGTTCGATTCCAAGGACGATATCATGCGCAAATTCAAGCGTGCCGTGACCGACAGCGACACTGTTGTTCGTTATGCGGACGGTAAAGACGGTATCAACAACCTTATGTCCATCTATTCCTGCTTCACCGGCAAGACCTATGAAGAGATCGAAAAGGAATTCGAGGGGCGCGGCTACGGTGACTTTAAGCTTGCCGTTGGCGAGGCGTGTGCCGAGGGACTTGCTCCTATTCAGGAAGAATATAAGCGACTCATGGCGGACAAGGGTTATCTCGAAGGTCTGCTTCGTGAAAACGCCGACAAAGCATCTTACATTGCAAGTAAAACACTCTCTAAGGTTTATCGCAAGATCGGCTTCCTCGCAAAATAACGAGAATTGGATTGGTTTTTATGATAAAAAATTTTTCCTCGCCCGATATGCTTTATGCGCTGGCGGCGCTTGCGCTTGCATTCCTTATAGCGTATTACGGAACGCCTCTTGCCAGATTGCTGGCAATCAAATGCAGGTGCCTTGATGTTCCCGATGGGAAGCGTAAGCTTCATGCGGCCCCTGTTCCGTATTTCGGCGGACTTGCGATCCTTGCAGGCTTTTCCGTGGCGTTTCTGCTGTTTTCCTATATGTTGACGGGAACGCTCCCCGGTGAACTTCTCGTTATGTTTATCGGCGGTGCGGTGATCTGCCTTGTCGGACTTATCGACGATATGTACGGTATGCGGCCTATGGTGAAATTTTTCTGTCAGATACTCGTTTCCGCGTTTACGGCGCATTTCGGCTTTGCCATCGAATATATCACGCTTTTCGGTCATACGATCCGTTTCGGCGTTTTTGCCGAGCTCGTCACGGTCGTGTGGCTTCTCGTGATCATCAACGCCGTGAACCTGATCGATGGTCTTGACGGTCTTGCGGCCGGTATCTCCGCCTTGGAGGCCTTTGCGCTTCTGATCACGGCGATCCTTATGGGAAATCCCGTGTGCGCCGTGGCGGCAGCTGCGCTTTGTGGTGCTGCACTTGGCTTTTTGCCCTTTAATTTCGGAAAAGCGACCATCTTTATGGGTGATGCGGGCTCGATGTTCATCGGATATATTCTGGCGTGCATCTCCGTTTCCGGTCTTTTTAAGGCGCAGGCGCTCTTTTCCATCATCGTTCCTGCGATGATCTTTGCGCTTCCTATGATCGATACGGTCACCTCGTTTTTCCGCCGCGTGATCCATGGACAAAGTCCGTTCGCGGCAGACCGTAAGCATTTGCACCACGTGCTTCTCGAAAACGGTCTTTCGGCGAAGCAATGCGTCGTCGCTCTGATGATTGCTTCCGCGATCTTCTGCATGGCATCGATCCTTTATGTGAAATATAAATTGATTTCGATCGGACTTTTCGTTTTGAGCGTGGCGTTTCTTGCCGTTCTCAAATATGATAAGCATCTGCTCCTGCGCTTCAAAAAGAAAACGATGCATGGGGGCACCGTTCACAATACCAATGAAACTGTATAACTCCGAAAGAGAGGATGGACAAGAATGAAAAAACTGTTTTCTTCCAAAAGTTTTTTGACGATGATGTCCATTCTCTATATTCTATTGGGATTATCACTTCTTTACGGAGGCACACTTGCCCCACATCATTATT
>CAYXQF010000109.1:0-5172 GCA_964466625.1 uncultured Lachnospiraceae bacterium
CCGAAAAGCAGGCAATAGAGTGCCGCAAGCACGCCGACCGCCAAAAAGATGGCACCGAATACCGTTTTTGCGACGCTGTGCTTTTTCTCTTCTTTTCGGATCTCTGTCACTGTTTCGTGGACGGTTTCGCTCACGATCTCCTGCGTCTGCGCCGAGGCTTCTTCTTTTTTATTTAAGATCAGCTCATCGAGCGTGATCTCGAAAAAAGCCGCCATTTTCACAAGCTTTTGCAGCTCGGGCACGGCTTCGTTCGTTTCCCACTTGGAGATGGATTGGCGCGAAACCTCCAGCTTTTCCGCAAGCTCAAGCTGGGAAAGTCCGCGTGCTGTTCGATATTTATAAATTTGTTCACCGAGATTTTCCATGTGTGAACCTCCTTTGCTGTGTTTTTTGTCTACATTGTAGCATAAAACGACGTCTTTTTCAACCAAGCGGAGTTGGAAATCGCGCAACCAACGGTAGCATTGTTTCATTTGCATACAAAAACGAACACGCGATTGTGTTTCGGACAAAGTTTTCCTTGACGGTGGTTTTTTAATATGATACAATAATGTTATATAGTAGCATTTTGAGGGGTGATTTTTTGAAAAAGGATATCTGCATCTTTGACCATTTGCATTGCGGCTGATCGGACTTTATCTTTTGGGCATTTTTGTCTCGTATGTGGAAATTCTTGATGGAAAAAATATGAAATTTTAGATTAATGGACAGAAAGGATCTACATAATAATTTATGGAAATTTTATATTTTGTTATTGCGTGTTTTATGATTCTTGCCACGGTTGACCGCATTTTCGGCAACCGCTTCGGACTTGGCAAGGAAATGGAAAAGGGCGTCATGCTTCTCGGCACGATGACGCTTTCGATGGTGGGTATGATCGTGCTTTCCCCTGTGATCGCAGATCTTTTGATGCCCGTTCTGGAGCCGCTCCGCCGCATTGGCTTTGAACCGTCTGTGATTATGGGTTCGCTTTTTGCCAACGATATGGGTGGCGCACCGCTCTCCTTGCAGACGGCAAGCACAGAAACCTCGGGTTATTTTAACGGTCTTGTCGTGGCTTCCATGCTCGGTGCCACCGTTTCGTTCACGGTTCCCTTGGCGCTCGGCGTCATCGACAAAAAGCATCACAAGGACGTGGCGCTCGGTATGCTTTGCGGTATCATCACGATCCCCGTCGGCTGTCTTGTTTCGGGACTTATTCTCAAAATGTCCTTCGGTGAGCTTTGCAAAAATCTGATTCCCTTGATCGTTTTCTCGGGTATTATCGCCGTTTGCCTTGGGCTTTGGCAGAAAGCCACGGTCAAGGTCTTTACGATCTTTGGTAAATTCGTGCAGATCCTCGTTGCCGTCGGTCTTGCGATCGGACTTTTCACTTTCCTTACGGATATCACCGTTTTGAAAAACGCCGCGCCTCTGGAAGATGGCATGAACGTTGTCATTAACGCGACTGCCGTGATGACAGGTGCATTCCCCCTTATTTTCCTTCTTTCCAAGCTTCTCAAAAAACCGCTCGTTTTCCTTGGTAAATTTATCGGCATCAATGAAGTTTCCGCCATGGGCCTTGTCGGCTGTCTGGCAACAAACGTGACCACCATCGGCATGGTGGACGGTATGAACCGAAAGGGTATCGTTTTGAATATGGCTTTTGCCGTTTCGGGCGCTTTCGTCTTTGCGGGACATCTTGCTTTCACGGTTTCCATGAACCCCGATTATCTCCTTGCGGTGATCGTCGGCAAGCTTGTCGGCGGCATTTCCGCTATTATCGTGGCAAACTTCGTTTATCGCCGTTCTGAAAAACACAATGAGGAACAATCCGTTTTAGAACCTGTTTCTGTATCTGAATGATTCAGATAATGTGCAAAAAGAATCAATTCTACGATTCGTAGAGTCGATTCTACCGCGCTTTTTGGGGATTGTAGAATGTCTACGAGCTCTTGTAGGTTGTGTTTTTCGCCCATCGGATTTATAATATGAAAAAACGTAACAGAATGCGAAAAACGAAAGGAACTTATCCGCTATGCTTATGAACAACGTACAAGAAAAAAAGCTCATTCCCGTATTTTTTGCTGTGGACAACACTTATGCGCCGTATCTCACCGTGGCGCTCCGCTCCCTTATGGACAATGCCGATGCGAGCTATCGCTATCGTATTCATATTCTGATCGACTCTCTTGATGAAAATATCAAAGCGCGAATTTCGTCGATGCAGACAGAAATTTTTGAGATTGATTTTGTCCCCGTTCGCGAAAAGCTTGCAAAGTTTGCGGGCAAGCTTCACCTTCGTGATTATTATACACAAGCGACCTACTATCGCTTCTTTATTCCCGAGCTTTTCCCCGAATATGACCGCTGTGTTTATCTTGACTCGGATATCCTCGTTCTTGGTGATATTTCTAAAATGTATGAAACCGAAATGAGTGATGATCTGATGGCGGCGGTTCCTGATGATGTGGTGGCGAATCTTTCGTTTTTCCGCGATTACGTGAGCAAATTCCTTGGTGTGCCTTATGAAAACTATTTCAACGCGGGAATTCTTCTCATCAATCTGGCGGAAATGCGTCGTGTGAATATCGAAAAAGCATTTCTCACGATCATGGGTGAACGTCAATTCCCCGTGGCACAGGACCAGGACTATCTCAACGTGCTTTGCCATCGTCGCGTCACTTATCTTGACGGTTCCTGGAACCGCACAGCTTTCCCCGGCATCGAAGCAGAAGAAAAACCGAATATCGTGCATTTCAAGATCAATTTCAAGCCTTGGCATTATGCGGGTATCTCTTTTGGTAAGCTTTTCTGGGAATATGCCGCAAAAACCGATTTTTACGGTGAGATCAAAGAAGTTTATGAAAATTATACCGATGCCGAACGTGAGAAGGACGCTGGTCAATATGACGGCCTTGTCGCTCTTGCCACCTCGGAGATCGGAAAAGTTGATGAAAATTATATCGTGCCGACAGTCTTTTCTGTCGAAGCTATGATGAAAAAGGAGTGTCTTTAATGGAAAAATCTGAGGAGCGCTTGGCGATCCTTGCGAAAATAGAAGAACTGGAGCGAGCAGGTCTTTTTGATAAGGATGTGGAAGCAGATCCGCCGACGATCCCGATCGAACCCGGCACCGTGGATTACACAGGCAAAAAGCTTTCCACGAAAATCGCTTCCGAATTTGCGAATTACGTAGCAAAATTTCATTTTGACAAATGTATCCGCAAAGGTCAGCTCATCATCAAGGAAGTCAAAGGTCTTGAAAATTATCTGGCGGTGCAGGAAAGCGGCGCCATCATTACGGCAAATCACTTTAATCCTTTTGATAACTATGCGGTTTTCAAAGCGATCGAAAAGCCGCTCGGCAGAAAACGCCTTTATAAATTGATCCGTGAGGGAAATTATACCTCTTTCCCCGGGCTTTACGGTTTCTTTTTCCGTCATTGCAATACGCTCCCGATCCCCTCGAAAAGCACGGCGGCGCGCGAGATGATGACGGCGGTTACCGCTCTTTTGAAGCGCGGAGAAAAAATTCTCATTTATCCCGAGCAGGGTATGTGGTGGAATTACCGCAAACCTCGCCCAATGAAAGATGGTGCTTTTTATTTCGCAGCAAAAGCGATGGTTCCTGTTGTGCCATTCTTTATTACGATGGAGGATACGGAAACGATCGGTGCGGACGGTTTCCCTCTGCAGGCATATACCGTTCATATCCTGCCTGCGATCCACCCTTCGGAAACCGTGAGCACCAGAGAAAATATCCGCGATATGCGTCGCAAAAACGAGCAAGCGTGGAAAGAAGTTTATGAAGAAGTATACGGCTTACCGCTCGTATATCTTTGTGATGAAAAGGAGCAGGAAGAATGTTCTACATTGGAGTGATTTTGATTGCTGTTTTGATCATAGCGGCGTGGAACGTCTTTCTTTTCACCACGTTTTTTGAAGCGCTTTTTTACACCGTTTTCGGCACGGTTGCCGTCATCGCGGTGGACGCTTTGACCGCGCTTTTCGTCCGTCATCTGCCTGAGCGCTGGTTTGCACCGAATTCTCCCCGTTTTCATGTGGGTGAAAAGGAACGCAAATTTTATCGCAAGCTGAAGATCAAGGCTTGGAAGGACAAGGTTCCCGAGCTTGGTTGCTTTACGGGTTTTCACAAAAATAAACTCGAAAATTCGAGCGACAGCGAATATCTTGGACGGTTTCTCCTGGAATCCAACTATGGTGTGGTGATCCATCTTGTCAATGCGTTTGCCGGTGGACTTATCGTCTTTCTTCCCGGCGTGGACGCACAGATTGGGATTCCCGTTGCGGCGGTTAATTTCGTGCTTTCCATGCTTCCCGTAGCGATCTTGCGCTATCACACAGCGCCGCTTCGCCGTCTTTATCTGAAAAGCTTACAAAAAAGACAAGCAGAAGTTTTGGTATCATAAAAAAGAAAATCGCAGAGCTGTGGCTCTGCGATTTTTTTCGCGGTTTCGTAAAATCGCCAAATAGTTGGAAAATGCATTTCGCTGGTTCGAATCTGTCTACAGGTTCGAAAAGCCCGAAAAGCATCTACAAAATTCTGAAAAACTTTAGAGTAGAAAAAACGGAGAAATCTCTCGAAATCTCCGTTTTTCTCGTTTTTTCGTGCCTGCATCTAAATCAGACACTCATCATGTGATGTGACCCCAATTTAGATGCATGGCTTTTCGTGCAAGAATACACGAATCCCTTGGCGATGATAGGAGTTGCACTTAATCGCTATCTTCTATGGTGCAACGCCGTGCTTTTCACGATGTCTATGTAATTAGATCATTCGGCAAAAACAGTTCAAGCCCTTTATTTTCTTGTAATGCGAATGGTAGCGGTAGGCTCTTCTCCTTCGGTGACCGAAACGATCTCAATCGTGTAGCCGAATTCCGTGCCGTCGTCCATCAAGCCGTTGTAGAAGAATTCCGTGTACTCCGATACGTCGAACACATCGCCCGTGCCGAAGAGGTCGGAAGCTGCCAGTCTTGTACGAAGATTGAATTGATCCGTAAAGGTATTATCCCCGCCCGCCTGAACAAGCTCGATCAGATATTTGCCTTTTCCGGTATTGTCGTAGGTGTTGGCTGTATGGATCGTACCGATGGGATATACCTCGTCGTCAGCCTCCACGGTCAGCTCGCGGTATTCCATCAGCGAATTAACGTGATAGATGCGAAT
>CAYXQF010000110.1:0-5155 GCA_964466625.1 uncultured Lachnospiraceae bacterium
AAATTTTTTCCCTTTAGCGAAATTTTTGTCTTCCGTGAATTTTCGCAAAGCCTCAAAAAGAGTGCCTTCTTTTTGATATCTTCTGATATAAAGCAATTCATCTAAAGTGACGCCGTAAAGAGGGCTTTTGAGTGCCGCCGCCAAATAGATATCCCGAAACGGGTTATCTATGACGCTGAGCAAAGAGATCATCAAGAGGACCTCGGGACTTTCAAAAAATTCGATCGCCGCCGCATTGCGACAAGGGATTCCACGTCGCTTTAAGGCATCTTCATAAACCGCAGATGACGTTGAAGCGCTTCGAAGCAGAATAACGATGTCGGATGGCTTAATGGCATTTCCGTTTGCAAGTGTTTTACCCTGCAAAAGCGCCGCGATCTTATCTGCGACAAAATCCGCTTCTCCAAGCACGTTTTCTTCTGATTCTGCATCTTCTCTTGCGTATTTATCTTTTTTCTCTTTTGGAAGCAAATAAATAGCAGGAAGCGCACCGTGTTTTCCGCTTCCGCAGTTGAGTTTTTCATCTTCCCCGTAAGCATTGCTTTCGGTATTCATCAGCTTTTCGAAAACACAGTTACAAAAAGACAAAATTTCCGAAGACGATCTGAAATTTTCGGAGAGAAAGATCTTGACAGCTTTTTCATCGCATTCTTCCGTATACTTCGGGCGACTATCCAAAAGTGACGAAAAAATGGAAGGTTCTGCACCGCGGAACGCATAAATACTTTGCTTGATGTCGCCAACGTTGAAGCGGTTGTCTTCTTTGGAAATCAAAGTGAAGATCTTATCTTGGATTTCGTTGGTGTCCTGATATTCATCGATATAGATCTCGTCATAAGATTTCTGCAAAGAAAGCGCAAGCTCTGTGGGCGTGTTTGTTGTTTTATCCCACAGTAGTGCCAATGCGTCATGCTCCATGTCACTGAACGTGATGATGTGGCGACGTTTTTTTTCTTCTGAAAATCGTTTTTCAAACGCTTTCATAAAAGCCGAGAGATCGGCAAGTGCTTGTTCTGTGCCTGAGAGCGCAAGCGCCAAAGCTTCTTCCGAATAAGAATAATAAGTTTGTGCGATCTTTCGGAGCCCATCGGCGAAATCCGATCTCATTTCTTTGAAATATGCGATTTTTTTATCTCCTGCAATGCCACGAATGACCGCAAGCTTTGGGGGCGCATAAGAAGAAAGCATTTCGCTGATGATGCGATACGTTTTTTTATTCTGAACGGCAAAAAGCAACCGTTCTATAAAATTGAAATCATAGGAAAACGCATCGGTATATTTGAAAAGAATATCGTTTTCCGCAATATAGTCTAACGCTGCGCTATAAATATTTCTATTATGCAAGAGAAAGCTTTCGAGATGCTCTCGAATAACGAGTTCCCAAGGAGAACCGTCAAAGCCAAATTCATGCGAAAGCTTCGCTTGTTTACGGAAATTTTCAATAGAGTCCAAAAATTCGATCGTGGAGGAAAGCGACTTATAGAGTGAAATGATCGTTTCTGAAAGTTTTTCTGTATGCGTGATATCGCCGAAGGTATCTGCAAAACACGCGAAATTTTCAATGCTTTCTTCTCCTTGGCGTAGCGTTCCTTCAAAATAATCGGAGATCAGCTCGTCCGCGATGCTTTGCATCATAAGTGTGATTTCAGTTTCATCGGCGGCAGAAAAATCCGCAGGGATATTCAGCTTTTGAAAGTTGGTTCGGATCAAATCCAGACAAAAGCTGTGGATCGTGCTGATGTGCGCAGAGGAAACCAAAAGACTTTGTTTGTGAATATGTTTGTTGTTGGGGTTTTTCGCAAGTTCATCTGCCAGCGCATCTGCAATACGGGAAACAAGCTCCGATGCGGCAGCTTTTGTAAAAGTGACGACCAATATTCGGGAAAGATCACCCAGACCATCTTCCGCGCAGATCTTTTCGATGATTCTTCTCGTTAAAACGGCAGTCTTGCCCGAACCTGCCGCGGCGGAAACCGCGATGGATTTCCCTTGCGCATAGATTGCGTCACGCTGTGCAGGCGTCCAATTTACACTTCCGATGGTGGTCACCTCCTTATTCTTCAAACATCATTTCTTCAATATATTGATCCATAAACGTAGCGTTTTGTGAAAGCTCCAGATAAGTAGCATTCTCACGGATGTGATCAGCGATCTCTCTTGCCTCGCCGCTCAAGAGAACGGACACGGCACCTGCGCCGGCAGTATTTCCTGCAAAAACGATCTTATCTAAAAATTCTTTGGGAATCAATCCGATGCGGCAAGCACTTTCCTTTCGAATGTGAGAACCAAAGCCACCGGCAATGATCACTTGATCAACTTTAGAAAATTCCAAATCAGCTTCTTCCAGGAGCGTTCTGGTCCCTGCGCAAATCGCCGCTTTGGCAAGCTGTACTTCGCGAATATCTTTACCGATCATATAAACACGGTCGGTCAATTGGAAACACGGATTTTCATCTTCATCTTCGCCGATATAGGAAGCGTATATGTCCGATTCATCCGCGATGCAACCGGTTTCGTCCAAAAGACCGGTATTCAGCATGGTCGCAACGGCATCAATGATACCGGAACCGCAAATACCAACAGGTTCGATATCACCAATGGTTTTGCAAAGAATCTTATCTTCTTCAACAAAAACTTCACCGATCGCACCGGTCATGCCGGGCATGCCACAAGCAATATGTGCGCCCTCAAGTGCAGGTCCCGCGGCGGCCGAACAAAAATACAGTCCATGTTTTGTCGAAAGACCGATCTCGCCATTCGTTCCGATATCAACGAAAAGCACGTTTTTTTCGCAATCATGAATTCCTGTCGCGATGATGCCGCAAGAAATATCACCACCAACGTAAGAAGCAAAGCAAGGCGCAAAATATACTACCGCTTTTTCATTTTCAAGAAAACCTAAATCTTTTGCTGCATATTCTTCCCCGAAGAGTGTCGGCGCGACAAACGGTGCATTTGCGATCGATGAAGGATCAATTCCTGCCGCAATGTGTTGCATCACGGTGTTTCCGGCGATGACTGCCGCGCGGATATCAGAAAAAGCGAGTCCCTGTTCATCACAGGCGATTTTAGCTTCTTTTTGGATCGCATCAAGAATCAAGCGTTGTTGGTCATGCAACGCATTTTTATCCTTCATAATTTTATCAATACGGGAAATTACGTCGGAGCCGTAGGCGCTTTGCGGATTGCGTATTGGACGAACGGAAAGAATTTCTCCGCTATCCATATCGCACAAATAGACAGCAACCGTTGTCGTGCCGATATCCACGGCAAGACCGAGGTTGTGTGCATCGGCGGACGCCGTGTCAAAAAGTTCTCCGTTTTGAGTGTAAAATGATGTAACACCGTCTTTTCTCTCGGTATATAGCATGGGCGCGAGTGGGTATTTTTTGGTTTTTGCGTCGGTTTCAATCGCAAGTGTGCCGAGATGAATCTCTGCGGAAAAATCGCCGTTTATAGCGCACATGCAGGAAAGACGAACACCACTTGCAAGTTCGGTTTCACTTAATATCCGTTTTTCTTTTTCACAAACGGGCGAAACGTTTCCGCGAATCACAGCGCGACATTTACCGCAGGTACCGTTTCCGCCACATGGCGAATATATAGCAAGTCCGCTGTTGCGGATCGCTTCCAAAACGGTGGTTCCTTTCGGTGCTTCAACGGTATAATGTTTTCCATCGACAACGATATTACCTTTTGCCAAATCTTTCATAAAATTTATCTCCATAAATAATTAAAGCTCTTTTAATTCATAAATATAGAACTTTAGGGAAAATGAATAAAAATTTTTTACATCAAAATATATACATTTTTATTATATACGAATTTACAAGGTCTGTCAACCTTAGGAAAAAGAAAAAGCTCTGCTGGTGCAGAGCTTTTTTGTAATTTATGATTTGTTATGTTCTTTCATGCGTACGATCTCTTTTTCAAAAAAAGATCTGTAATTTTCAAAATTATCATTCTCCATACAAGCGATCAGATGTAACGCTTTTTCTGTTTCTGAGATCGCTTTAGAAATCTTACCGTCAGCCTCTAAGCATTCCGCAAGTTTCCACATCATTTGAAGGGTGGATTCAAATGAGATCCACTTTTGCTTGGTTGCGGCAATATTTTTCTCATTTCCATTTTCTAAAACAAAGGCAAGTTCACTAAGCTTTGTGAAATAAATCTCAGGAATTTGCTCTACGGCGGCAACGGCATTGTCGATCTCTCCTTTATCCCGATAAGCATAGGCGAGAAATCGATATGCTTCATATTTAAGTTCTGCGTCATCAGTCTTATTTATAAGATGATTTGCTACTTTAATGCTTTCATCGGGATCATCTAAAACGTAAAGAAGATTTGCAAGAAGAATGTCATTGTCTGGATATTTTTTTAGCCCTTCTTCCAAAATTTCACGGCTCTTTTTATAATCACTTTCACGATAACGATAGGCTTCCGTTGTGATTGCTTCAATTTTTCGATCAACTTCCTTTAAGTTAAAATCAAAAAGCTCGTCCATGGTGATGCCGAAATAGCTTGCGATCGCAGGTGCCATCGTAATATCAGGAAGCGCAATGCGGTTTTCCCACTTGCTAATCGCCTGAAAAGAAATACCGAGACTTTCTGCCAGCTCTTCCTGTGTGATACCGCGCGCTTTACGGAGCTTTTTTATTTTTTCGCCAATATTGATATTCATAAGATCTTTTTCCTCCCTCAAAAATTCAAAGCGGCGCCTGCTTTCTGATTTCATTTTACCGCAAAGCACAAAAAATAGCAATAACTGCTTGCGTGCAAAAAATTCAACCAAGAGTAGAAAAACGGCATGACCGAAGCCATGCCGTTGAAAAGCATTATAAAAATTAAGCTTTGCCGTTAGAACCGAGAACGTCAACGAGTTTGTGTTTAACCATCTTCTTAACTTCCGCACGAGCAACGGTAAGGTAAGTTCTGGGGTCAAATACAGAAGGTTCGTTTGCCATAACGCGGCGGATACCTGCGGTCATAGCAAGACGGATATCGGAGTCGATGTTGATTTTGCAAACCGCCATGCTTGCAGCTTTGCGGAGCTGTTCTTCGGGAATACCAACTGCGTCCGGAAGAGCGCCGCCGAGTTCGTTGATTTCCTTAACGTATTCCTGCGGAACGGAGGAAGCACCGTGAAGAACGATCG
>CAYXQF010000111.1:0-5060 GCA_964466625.1 uncultured Lachnospiraceae bacterium
CACAGGCAGAAGAAGGCAAAACTCCTCTTCAGATCAAGCTCGCAGGTCTTTCCAAGATCCTTACCTACCTCGTTATCGGTATCTGTCTTGTAATTTTCGGCGTTCAGCTTATCCGTCACGGTGTCGGCTTCGAACCGATCCTTTCCTCCTTCATGCTCGCGATCTCTCTTGCGGTTGCGGCAATCCCCGAAGGTCTTGCGACCGTCGTTACCATCGTACTTTCCATCGGCGTTACCAATATGTCGAAGAGAAACGCGATCATCAGAAAGCTCACCGCTGTAGAAACGCTCGGTTGTACCCAGATCATCTGCTCGGATAAGACCGGTACTCTCACACAGAACAAGATGACCGTCGTTGACCACTACGGCGACGACGAAGCGCTTCTTGCAAACGCGATGTCCCTCTGCTCCGATGCAGAATTTGACACCGAAGTCAACACCGCTGTCGGCGAACCCACAGAATGTGCGCTCGTTAACTATGCGGAAACCTTGAACCTTTCCAAAAACGTTCAGAAAAATATTCTCGTTCGTATCGGCGAAGTTCCCTTCGACTCCATGCGTAAGATGATGTCCACCGTTCACAAAGATGAAAAAGGCAACATCATTCAGTTCACCAAAGGTGCGCCCGATGAAATTCTCAAGCGTTGCACCAAGGCGATCGTTGGCGGCAAGACCGTAGAACTTACCGATGCAAAGAGAAAAGAAATCCTTGCAGCAAACAAGGCAATGGCAGACAAAGCACTCCGTGTGCTTGCGGCTTCCATGAAAAACCTTGACAAGGAACCTGCCGTTTACGAACCCGAAGCAGTCGAAAACGATCTCACCTTTGTTGGTCTTGTCGGCATGATCGACCCCGTTCGTCCCGAAGTAAAACCCGCGATCGACGAATGTCGCTCTGCAGGTATCCGTCCCATCATGATCACCGGTGACCACAAAGACACCGCTGTTGCCATCGCAACACAGCTCGGTATCATCACCGATCCTTCTCAGGCGATCACAGGCGCGGAACTCAATGAGATCTCCGATGAAGAATTTGAGACCGCTGTTGAAAAATACTCCGTTTATGCGCGTGTTCAGCCCGAACACAAGACTCGTATCGTCAACGCTTGGCGTAAAAAAGGCAAAGTTACCGCTATGACCGGTGACGGCGTTAACGACGCACCTTCTATCAAAAATGCAGACATCGGTGTCGGCATGGGTATTACCGGTACGGACGTTACCAAAAACGTTGCAGATATGATCCTTGCAGATGACAACTTTGCGACCATCGTTTCCGCTGTCGGCGAAGGCAGAAGAATTTACGATAACATTCGTAAAGCAATTCAGTTCCTTCTCGCTTCCAACCTCTCCGAGGTTCTTTCCATCTTCTTCGCAACGCTTATCGGCTTCACCATCTTCCAGCCCGTACAGCTCCTCTGGATCAACTTGATCACAGACTGCTTCCCCGCTTTAGCGCTCGGCATGGAAAAACCTGAAGCAGACATTATGAATCGCAAGCCCCGTGACTCCAAAGAAGGCATCTTCGCAGGCGGTCTTGGCTTCGCCGTATTCTATCAGGGGGTTCTTGTTACCATCATCACCCTTGCTTCCTATTTTGTTGGTCACTGGTTTGAAACAGGCAACTTCGAGATCACAGACAGCGTTCACGGTACCACTATGGCATTCCTTACACTCGCAATGTGTGAAGTATTCCATTCCTTCAATATGCGTTCTCTCCACGGCTCCATCTTCACTATGAAGGGACAGAACAAGTGGCTCTGGGGCGCAGGCGCACTTTCCCTCATTCTCACTTCTGTTGTCGTTCTCATTGATCCGATCGCGAAAGTATTCGGCATGGTTGCTATCGGTTGGGAAGAATATCTCATCGCTATGGCACTCGGCTTTGCCATCATTCCGATCGTTGAGATCTGCAAGATCTTCTCCCGCATGATCGACAAGAAAAAAGAAAACAAATAAACCGCAAAAAGCAGAGTCATTTTGACTCTGCTTTTTCTTTTGCAGGACGCCGCCCTGCACCCGCCCAAGGGACTCGCCCCTTGGGAATCCCGATTGAAACACAGGAAATTTGCAGTATATGTAAAACAAAGTATAAAATAGTATATCTTGCTCTTGACTTCAATAAAATTAAAGTGTATACTTAATATTGTTAAAGTCGAACAGAAAGGAAGATTTCACAAAATGCAACCAACACCCGAATGGCTGATCGCGCTGGACGAAGAAGACCTGAAATTCGTGAAAAATTTCATCCTCGCCTCCGGCTCTCTCAAGGAGATCGCGGCAAACTATGGCGTGACCTATCCAACCGTCCGTCTGCGTCTCGACCGATTGATACAAAAGATCAATCTCAGCGAATCTGCTGAAAGCGATCCTTATATCATGCTGGTCAAGCGTCTTGCCATCAATGAAAAAATCGACTACGAAACTGCAAAACTACTCATCACAGAATATCGAAAAAGGAGTTAAACTATGAAATCAGAAATCACCAATTGGGAAGCGGCAGGACCTACCGTATCTGCTTCTGCCACTGCGGCATCAATTGTCGGCATCATCATTATGTTCATCTGTCTTGGTATTCTCATCGCTATCGGCGTGGCGCAGGGACTCATTTGTGCCAAAGTGAAAAATCCCCTGGCCGGACTCGTCATTCCTTTCATTTCTTTCCTCATCGGCTTGATTCCGCCCTTTATCATCGTCAATTTCACGATCATCACTAGAGCCTTCGTTCTTTGTCAAATTCCCACGATCATTTATCTTATCATCTTCGCTGTCGTGCGCATCTCCGTTCACGGAAAAACCACATCTAAGGCAAGTAAAAAAGAAATTGAAAAAATGAATATTCAGGATCTTTGAGCATAAAGTCATTTTTTCTCAACAAAGAAGCGGGTAATACCCGCTTTTTTCATATTCTTTCACAGAAATATTTACATTTCCCCCTTTTATGTGATATAATAATTTTATAAATTATAGAATAAAGAGGTAATTATGACGTTGCAACTCGTTGCCACCTGTCTTTTCGGACTCGAACATATTCTCGGCGAGGAAATTGATGCGCTGGGCTATAAACGCATTTCCACCATCGACGGCAGAGTCACCTTTGAAGGGGATATCGCCGCCATCGCCAAGTGTAATCTTTGGCTGAGAACCGCGGAGCGTGTGTTTATCCTTGTCGGCGGATTCCGCGCCACCACGTTCACAGAGCTTTTTGACGGGACGAAAGCCTTGCCTTGGCAGAATTTTATCCCCAAAAACGGCGAATTTCCCGTCAAAGGTCATTCCATCAAAAGTACACTCTTCAGCATTCCCGATTGCCAGAAGATCATCAAAAAAGCAGTTGCCACCAAGCTTTCCGATGCCTATAAAACACCGTGGCTGGAAGAAACGGGCGAAAAATATCAGATCGAATTTTTCATTTTGAAAGGCGAAGCAAGTCTGATGATCGACACCTCGGGTCTTGCGCTCCATAAGAGAGGTTACCGTCCGCAAAGCATGCCGGCACCTCTGCGTGAAACGCTTGCCGCCGCAATGGTAAAAATCTCTCGTCCTCGCGAAGACGTCCTTTTGCACGATCCTTTCTGTGGCTCGGGTACGATCCCGATCGAAGCGGCAATGCTCATGTCCAATACCGCGCCGGGGCTCCATCGTAGTTTTGCGGCAGAAAAATTTTCTTGGATCTCAAGCTCTGTTTGGGAAGAAGAACGAAAAGCGGCAAGAGAAGCGATCAAAACTGATTGCACTTTTGAAGCTTATGCCTCGGATATTGATCCCGAAGCGGTGAAAAATGCGGAGCTTTGCGTAGAAAAAGCAGGTATGGGCGCCTATGTGAAGGTTTTCCGTGATGATGCGCTGAAGATCGAAACACATGACCGCCGAGGGACCGTTGTTTGCAATCCCCCTTACGGTGAGCGTCTTGGTACGATCAAAGAAGCAGAAACGCTTTACAAAAACATGGGAAAAGCATTCACGCGTCTTGGTGCATGGCAGATCTACGTTCTCACGTCGAGTGAAAGCTTCGAGCGTCTTTACGGTCGAAAAGCGGATAAAATCCGCAAGCTTTATAACGGTATGCTTCCCTGTTATTTTTATCAATTCTTTAAGAAACAAAATAAATCGTAATAGAGAGAAAGGAACTTTTTTATGGCAAACATTTGTAAAACCATTAAACAGCTCATCGACTACGCGGTAAAAAACGGTCTTATGACCGATGAAGACCGCATCTATTCGCAAAATATCCTCATTGACGCTTTGGGTCTCGGCGCTTATGAAGAACCCGAAACCGCAGAAGAAGCAGAAATTGAAGAAATCCTTCGCGAAATTGACGATTACGCATTTGAAAACGGTATCATTGATGATAACGGTGTCACCATGCGCGATCTTTTCGATGCAAAGATCATGGGTCTTCTTACCCCCCGCCCCTCTGAAGTGATCGCAAAATTCCGTGCGCTCTATGCAGAAAGCCCCGAAAAAGCAACCGATTGGTACTATGCATTCTCTCGCACGACCGATTATATCCGTACGTATCGCGTGAAAAAAGATCTCAAGTGGAAAGCACCTTCCATTTACGGCGAGATCGACATCACCATCAATCTTTCCAAACCCGAAAAGGATCCCAAAGCGATCGCTGCTGCAAAAGCGCTTCCCCAGAGCAGCTATCCGAAATGCGCACTCTGTGCGGAAAATGAAGGGTATGCAGGCAATATGCGTGCCGCAGCAAGACAGAATCACCGCATCATTCCGATCACCATGGCAAATGAAGATTGGTTCTTGCAGTATTCGCCTTACGTTTACTATAACGAGCATTGCATCGCACTTTCGGGCGCACACGTACCGATGAAGATCGAACGTGAAACCTTCACAAGACTTCTCGATTTCGAAGAGATCTTCCCACATTATTTCATCGGCTCCAATGCGGATCTTCCCATCGTCGGCGGCTCCATTCTCTCCCACAACCATTTCCAAGGCGGTCATTATACCTTCGCGATGGAAACTTCTCCGATTGAAAAAGAGATCACCTTTAAGGGTTATGAAGATATCGATGCAGGCATCGTGAAATGGCCCATGTCT
>CAYXQF010000112.1:0-4968 GCA_964466625.1 uncultured Lachnospiraceae bacterium
ACGATGCTTCTGACCGTCTGCCGCGGTGTATTCCGCTTCAAAGCGCATAGGAAGCTGGAAGTCGAGCTGGATCGTACCGCACTGCCATGTTCTGCCGAGGGAGTCTTCGAGGTGGAAGTCGATCTTCGGACCGTAGAAAGCACCGTCGCCTTCGTTGATCACGTAAGGAAGACCGAGGTCGTCAAGAGCTGTCTTCAAGCCGTTTGTCGCAAGCTCCCAATCTTCGATCGCACCAAGGTGATCTTCGGGCATGGTGGAAAGTTCAACATGATATTTGAAACCGAGAAGGCTGTATACTTCGTCAATCAGACGAACAACCCCCTTGATCTGTTCGGGGATCTGTTCCTGTGTCATATAAATATGAGCGTCGTCCTGTGTGAAGCAGCGTACACGCATAAGACCGTGGAGCGCACCGGATTTTTCATGTCTGTGAACAAGACCAAGTTCACCTATCTTCATAGGGAGATCACGGTAAGAACGGGGTTCCATCTTGTAAACGAGCATACCACCGGGGCAGTTCATGGGTTTCAGACAGAAGGTTTCTTCGTCGATCGTGGTAGTATAAATGTTATCTTTGTAGTGAGCCCAGTGGCCGGAGGTTTCCCAAAGCTGCTGGTTGAGCATAATGGGAGTGGAAACTTCCATGTAACCTTCTCTGGTGTGGATCTCTCTCCAGTAGTCGATAAGTGTATTCTTGAGGATCATACCCTTGGGAAGAAAGAACGGGAAACCGGGACCTTCGTCCATGATGGTGAAAAGACCGAGCTCTTTGCCGAGCTTTCTGTGGTCGCGTTTCTTTGCTTCTTCGATTCTTGCAAGATACTGCTCAAGCTCGTCCTTTTTCGCAAAAGCGGTACCGTAGATACGAACGAGCATTTTGTTTTTCTCGTTACCTCTCCAGTATGCACCTGCAACGGAAGTGAGTTTTACTGCTTTCACAGCGGAAGTATAGGTGACGTGAGGACCTGCGCAAAGGTCTGTGAAATCGCCCTGCTTGAAGAAGCTGAGTTCAGCATCTTCGGGAAGATCGTTGATAAGCTCAACTTTGTAGGGCTCACCCTTTTCTTCCATAAATTTGATCGCTTCTTCTCTGGGAAGTGTATAGCGTTCCATTTTGATATTTTCTTTGATGATCTTTTTCATTTCCGCTTCGATGGCAGCGAGGTCGTCCTCGGTAAAGCCGCCGTCACGGTCAAAGTCATAGTAAAAGCCGTCCTTGATGGAAGGACCGATCGCAAGTTTTGTTTCGGGATAAAGACGCTTCACAGCCTGCGCCAAAATATGGGACGCTGTGTGACGGAGGGCATTTCTGCCAAGCTCTTCTTCAAACGTGGTTTCCACGATCTGTCCGTCAACGTTGATAATTTTCATATGGTATTCCTTTCTTCCGCTGATTGCGGAACATTATAATTTTTCATTTAAATATAAAAAATCCCCAAGCCGCCCAAAAACGGTTTGAGGTGCAAAGCACGGTTCCACTCAAAGTTTCACTCATCTACCGCAATAACGGGCGGAATCCGACACGCCATTTCCTGCGTGCTGCCACATGGCGGTATCCCTTCTTTGCAAAAACCGACAAAACGCTTTCAGCCGGGGGCGTTTCTCTCTGCGGTGGGCTTTTACATGGGCTTCCATGTCATCGCTTTCATTTTTTACTATATAATTTTACACCTTTTACACCTTTTTGTCAAGTCCTTTATCAACTAACCTTGACAAATTTGAAAAAAAGGAGTATGATATATAGTGTAAGACGAACTACGAAAAACAAAAGGCGGATTTTTCGAAAAAACCGCATAGGAAGGATCAAGTATGATTACCTTAAAAAACGATGTCCTGAGCATCTCTGTCAATCCTTTCGGCGCAGAACTTTCAAGCATCAAAAACATCGAAACAGAAACTGAATACCTTTGGCAAGGCAACCCTGCGGTCTGGAGCGGACAGTCGCCCATTCTTTTCCCCATCGTCGGCAGGCTTTCTTCCGACAGATTTATTTATGAAGGCGCTACATATTCCCTGCCCAAACACGGCTTTGCAAGAAAAAGTCCTTTCTCCGTGGTTTCCACAGAACAAGGATACGCTTCTTTTTCGCTGAAATCCAGCGAAGAAACCAAGCGTGGCTATCCTTTTGATTTTGAACTTTACGTTGAATACCGCTTGGACGGCAAAACGCTAATCGTCAGCAATACCGTTTGCAATATGGGCGAAAAAACGATGTATTTCTCCCTCGGCGCACATCCTGCTTTCAACATTGACATCGGCGATATTATCGAATTTTCCAATTACGAACGCCTTGCGCCCTTGCTTCTTGATGATGCAGGTCTTTACATCAAAGAAGACGTTGCTCTCATCGAACACGGCAATCGCCTTGTCACCACCGAAAATATCTTCGATCACGACGCGCTTTTCTTCCAGAATTTGAAGAGCAATTCCGCAAAGATCATCAAAAAAGACGGCACGCCCCTTTTAGAAATGACGTTCGGCGGCGCAGAATTCCTCGGTCTTTGGGCAAAACCTCGCGCGCCCTTTGTTTGTATTGAGCCTTGGTGTGGTATTTGCGATAACATTAACGTATCCGGTAAGATCGAAGAAAAACCTTATATCAAGAGCCTTGAAGCAGGCGAAAAATTTGTTTTCTCTTACGAGATCCGCATTCTTTCATAAATTTTTTTGAATGATTTTCCGCAAAGACTTCGGTTTTTGCGGAATTTTATTTTTGAAAAAGGAGTTATTATGCTTAGTATAACCAAGATCAAAACGATGAACTATCTTCCTGCGGTCTTTTTACCAATTCTCTTCTGTCTTTTCTTTTGATCAACAAATATACATAAAAACATAAAAACACAAAAGGAGCTTTACTTATGGAACTTCTCCCTCTTACCGATTACGCCGCGGCAGAAACAACCCGTGTGAAAAACAGATTGCCCATGAAAAAAGCAACAGACCTGCGTTTCGCTTTTTTGACAGATCTTCATTACAAATCCATTTCCGAAATGCGTACTTCTGTTTCAAATATCATTCATGCGCTGAACGTATTACATGAAACAGAATCCATTGATTTTCTTTGCCTCGGTGGTGATAACGTGGGCAACTATCCCAATTCCCGTGAGGAGCACATCAGCATGATGGAGGAGCTCGCTTCGCTTCTGAAAAATGCGCATATGCCCGTCATTTTTGTGCAAGGCAATCATGACGATAATTCCATTCACTGCGCGATTGAGGGTACGCACATCTGCCGCACAGGTTTTGAAGTACCCGATGAAATCCAGCATGATATCCTTTTCACCTTGGCAAATGGTTTTGAACATTATCACCCTGCAGGCGAAAAGGAGCTTTACGGATATTTTGATATTCCGCATGCAGACACACGCGTTGTTTTCCTCAATAGCTCAAACGTGCCTTATATTCTCGACAGCGATACGCTGCGTTATAATCAGCAATGGGATTTCGGCTACACAGGAAAACAGCTTTCCTGGCTTACAAGCACCGCGCTTCAAAACGCTCCCAAAAATGTCTTTTTCATTGAGCATTCCCCCTTTGAAACCGAACGCACCAAAAGCGAACCAAAAGAAAATGAAGATGCCTTAAATGCCATCACACGTGCATTTGCAAACGGCGAAAAACTCCATATTACACGCGATCATGCAGACTTCGGCTACGATATCACAGCAGATTTCCGCGGTGAAAAACACAACGTTCCCGCTCGCATCGGCGGACATTGCCATTTCGATTCCTGCGGTATTGATCCTGCAGGCTTTTTCAGCATCACCACCATGCTCGGCGGACGAAAGAATTCAGGTATGAGTATCGGTGACGATGGCGTCATGTATCCCCGTGAACGCTACACGGAAACGGAAACCTCCGTGGATATTTTCACCTTCTCCCCCGATGAATATACGCTTACTGCAACGAGATACGGCTCGGGCGTCGATCGAATATTCAAAATTAAATAAAAATCTAATTTTCTTTTCCCTCCCGTCTAAAAACGGGAGGTTTTTTCGCGGTTATAAAAATAACAAGGGACCACAGGTTGAATATTTCACAACGAATGCGTTATTGATTCTCAGAATATTGTATGCTATCATATAGGCAGATACTTCGAAGCTATCGTGAATCAAAATATAAAGGAGAATATCTATGCTGTATTTAGCGGAAAATTTGAAAAAGTATCGTATACAAAAAAATTTAACACAAGAGGATCTTGCGGATTATTTAGGTGTTACACCTCAAAGCATTTCCAAATGGGAGAGAAATGAATGTTATCCCGATATCACTTTTTTACCCGCACTTGCAAATATTTTTGAAACAAGCGTAGATTTATTAATTGGTATGAATACCATTCGGGCAAAAGAAACACGTTTTAATATACATAAAACCGCTACTGAATTTCAGCGAAAAGACGATTATGATTCTGCAGAAAAGATATATCGCGATGCGCTTTTGCTCTATCCAAACAGACCGGAAATGCTTCTCGGACTTGCGGGTGTTTTAGCATTGAAAGGTGAATCGAAAGAAGCGATCGCGCTAATGGAAAAAGGGCTACCGCTATCACGCAATGAAAAACAAAAATCAACGGCACGAGCCACACTTTGTTTTTTGTATTATCAATGCAAAATGACAGATAAAGCCAACACCCTTGCTGCTGAGCTTCCACATATTAGAGAAAGCCGAGAGGTAATTCAGCCTCTTATGCAAACAGAGCTTTCTTCTGATGAGGTAAACAACCATATCAAGCATATTCTTTTAGGCGATGGAAAAGACATTCCGTAACGTTTTATGCATGTCATCGAACAAAATAATTAAGATGTATTTTTCTTAAATAATGAAAATGTCTCGCTTTGCTTTTTTACATAAAAATACGAAAAAAACACTTGACATTGCACTCTTTTTATAATAAAATAGTTAGGTAATAATGAAATCTCAAAGGCGTTGACGAAGAGAGTAACTTTTACCGAAAGTTTTCAGCGAGTC
>CAYXQF010000113.1:0-4921 GCA_964466625.1 uncultured Lachnospiraceae bacterium
CAATTTCTAATTTCTTTTTGTTTTTTAGTCTGTCTACTTGACAGGGAGCACATCAATCACGCAACGCCTTTCTTTTATACAAAAATGATCCAGATCAATTTGCTTACGATATGAAAACCGGCATGACCGAGCATGGCATATCCGATTCCGTATTTTCGGTAAAGCCAACCGAAAACAAGACCAAAGCCGCCATTGAAAAGGAAGCAACGGAAGAGAATCAGCGGGGTCAGTCCCCCGAAGACGATGACCGTCGCAGGCAAATGTCCTGCGGCAAAAATGACCGCGGCAATCACATTTGCCATCGTAAACACAATAGGCGGAACGCTATCTTTATCGCATTTTTTATAAAATACTTTCCAAATTATAAAAGCGATCAGCGACATAAAGAAAAGTCGCAACATCACTTCCTCAATGATACCGCCATACAATACCGACGCAAGCACGCCGCTTACCGTAAGACTCGATACATTCGCGGATTGAATACCGTCGATCCAATTGCCAAAAGTCCAATGATCAAGACTGAAGATGGCACCGCCGATCAAAGAGATGGCAAGTGTAACAAGAAGACTCTTTTTCTCAAATTTGATCGGTTTCCATAAGCCAATTTTATCAGCAAGGATATGACCGAAAAAGCCGCAAAAGAAAGCGTATCCTGCCGTTTGTATCGCGGTAACGATGAGCAAGATCTCTTTGCTTCCGATCTGCGCGATAATCTCCGCTACGATCTCATCGGAATAAATATCAAGTTGATAAACACCAGTAAAGATGCCCGCTATTAACGCAATCGGCAAAAGACCAAGAGCAAAAATGAATGGTTTCTTAAATTGTGTCACGGTTTTCGCCCTCTTTCTCTGCATACACTTCAACACAAAGACCTTTGCGACCGCATTTCGGACAAGTTAAACGACGCATTTTCGGCGTATGATATGCCCAAAACACTTCTGCAAAGCGCGGCTTAAACACTTCGTGACATTTCGGACAAATATAAGCAGTATGCTTAAAATAATAGATTGACACACCAATTCCCCACGGAATTGCTACACAAGCCCAAACAGCAAACAACCACCAAAGACCGTTTGTGATCCATAATATAATGGATACCCATTGAAGAGCCGTCACAGGAATGCCGGTTAGTACCATAGTCCAACGCATTTTTGCAAGTTTATTTTTTTGTTTCATAACGTGAGCTATATCACCGATGGATTCAACGGAAAACTGCTCGATCACTTTGAGTTCTCGTTTGATCCCTTCCAGCAAAGTCAGCTTGTTTTGACACGCTGAAAGCTCCTCACGGAGTGTTTGCTCCTGCTGTTCCAGCAAAATCGAAATAATGCTTTCGGGATTTTCTTCCTCAAAGAGCGCGGCAATGCTGTTGATCGGCAGACCGATCTCGCGAAGAAAACAAATGATCTTCAGGCGATTCAAATCGTTTTCGGAATAAAGTCTTCTGCCGCCTTCGGAAAGCTCGCTCGGCACAAGAATGTTTCGAGAATCGTAATATTGTACGGTTCTGACCGAAACGCCACAAAGCTTTGCAATTTCTCCGGTCGTGTATTTTGACATAGCTATCACCTCCATTGACCACATGATACCACATAACGCAACGTCACAAGCAATACCTTACGCCAGGGGATTTTTGAAAAATTTCGTTTTTTATTGATTTTTTATGAAAACACAGCAAAATCGCCATAAACTATTCTTTCCAAACGAAATGATAATTAATAGATTCCCCGCCGTCAACCAAAATATTCTGACCGGTGCAAAACGTGTTGACCACCGTAAGGAAATATGCCCACTCTGCGATCTCCTCCACCGTCGCCCATTTTTTCAGTGGCGTTTCGTCCATGATCTGTGCCCAAAGCTGCGGATCATTCATCACACATTCGTTGAGTGGTGTCAATACGCCGCCGGGATCCAAGCTGTTGCAGGTGGCACCGAATTTCGCAATGCGGATCGCCACGTTTTTTGTATAAGCAAGAACGCCGCCCTTGCTGGCGCAATATTCCGGAAACTCCGAGCCCGTATGCGCGCTGGCGGAACCGATATTCAAAACGGAACGGATATTTTCCTGCACGCCGTAGCGCTCGGTGATATGGATCAATGCTTTTAAGTTGATGTCAATATCTTCTTCATTCTGTGTTCCCGCGTTATTGATAAGAATGTGGATATCTTTGATATCCGGCAAAGATGTCGTGTCACGCACGTCGCACACATAATGCGTGTAATGCTCGTGCATGATGGTGGATTCCTTACGATCAATACCAAAAACAAAATGTCCTTCTTTTAAGAAACGCTTCGCAATAGCGTTCCCAATGCCTTGTGAAGTCCCCGTAATCAATACGTTCATGTTATGTGTCCTCTTTTCCGATATAATCCAGATATTCTTTTCCGATCTCGCTCGCTTTCCATTTTTTTGTGATGCGGTAACCGATCGGTGAAAAAACGATCTCCATCACAAGCTCCGCAAAAGCACCCGTCAATGCACACATCGCGCATTGCAATACCGTCCAGGAAAAGCCGTCCCAAAAGATAGGTGCAAATCCAACGAAAACGATCACGGAGAAAATAAAATTATCCAAAAACTGTCCGATAAAGGTTGATACGTAAGTCCTCATCGCATACGCCGTTTTTCCGTCAGGATTCTTTCTGAAAGCTCGCCCGATCGTAAAATTCAGCATATTATTGATCATGGCAGAAGCAAGAAACGCAATGGTGCTACCCAATAAAATAAACCAAGTTCCGCCAAAGATCTCATTAAACGCGCTGTAATCATTCGCATTGGAAGGAATCATGCTCGCCACAAAAAAGATCAGACAAGTAAGCAGATTGATGCCACAAGCAAGCACGGAAATACGATTGGACGCACCGGGGCCAAAATGCTTGGTGATGATATCCATACACATAAAAGAAAGCCAAGAGATCAAAATCCCCCCGTCAAGCGCGATCCAATCTAGCTGCAAAAGCGTTTTATTGGCAAGAAGATTCATGCAGATGACACTCACCACAAAAAGTGTCACCACCGTGGTCGGTATACAGCGCAGCAACAGCGCACTCTTTTGCCTCTCCTTGCGAAGCCATTTTTTTATATTTAACATGATGATCATACTCCTTTATTTTTCATCGCGAACGCACCATTCCCCAAGCCGTGGAATATTTAAATTGTACAACACTTGATCGGTCTTTGTCAAGAGGTAATATTCCGGGGAGAATCATAGCTTTCTCCGATCAACGCCAAAGTAGAGCGATAAACAAAAAAACAGCTGCAAAACGCAACTGTTTTTCTTATTATTCTTCTGAATACCAATTGTTAATGTACGCCACAAGACCGGGGATCAGATCTTTGATCTCTTTTCCCGAAGTATTGATGCAAAGATGATAACTGGAAGATTCGCCCCATTTTTTACCCGTAAACATTTCTCTGTATGTGCGGCGGCGTTTATCGATCTCACGGCATTTGCGCAAAATCTCTTTATCACTCAGGTGTTCATGCTCTTCTGCTCTTTCGCGACAACGTGCAAGTTTATCTTTTTCGTCAGCACAGACAAAGATGCTAAAGGGCTTTTGATTTGCCAAAAGGACGTCTGCCGCTCTGCCGACGATCACACAAGCACCCTCGCTTGCCAGCTTTTTGATCAGATCATGTTCCGATGCCATGATCTGCATGGTTTGCAAAACAGCATAATTCGGTCTGGAAAAGCCGCTCGCGATCGTCGAGGGATAAAATGCACGAAAATCCTTTTCCGAACAATTGGCAACGTAAGTCTTATCCAGTTTTTCTTTTTCCGCAACCATTTCGATGATCTGCTGGTCATAGCAAGGGATTCCCAAAGCATCTGCAAGACGTTTTCCCAGCTCTCGTCCACCGCTGCCAAATTCACGGCTGATCGTAATAATTCTCATCTTTCATACCTCTCTTTCGAATATTTCCCGTTTTTTATGGAAAAAAGATCGAATTTATCAATATTTCTTATTTTAAGTATATCTCCGAATCGAAACCTTGTCAAGAGTTTCAAAGGAAAAGCCTTTTTCATTCACTTTCTTGTTATCATATCAAATAAAAAAGAACGCCTTTGCGTTCCGTAAATTCATGATTTTAAAATCGAAATGACCCTTGATTGCTCTCTTTTACTTCGCAATCAAGGGTCATTTCTGTTCACTTTTGATATCTAACATCTTATTATCCTCTCTTTCGTAGAATGCCTTTTGCTTTTTTTATTACGCTCATGCACTCCCCAACTATTTTCCTTATTAGAAAAATCCCTCTCACTTCATGTGCGCTTTTTATTTCACAAAAGGGGAAATTTTTAGTTTTTTCTTTTACATGTTCATTGGCTTTGTTCTTTGGTCGACTGTTGTTGGTTTTCGTTTGATTCTTTTCGGTTTGGTTTCGAATGCTTTTGATCGTTTTGGGTTTGATGCTTCTTTTTGTTAACAAAAATCTTGAATTCGAGGAACCTCTTCACTTAGCTTTGAAACTCTGCAACTTTGAATGTCATGATCATGAACTTTTTATGAGATTTGAAAATCTATATTTACGCGTTATAAACACCGCCGTGTAAAGTTGTTGATTCAAAATCACTTTGTTTTTAATCACCTTATTCAGAAGTTCTAAACCTTAAGTTCTCATTGGTCTGTACCTCTCTTTCTGGTTATATTATAGCACATTATTTTAGGTTTTGCAATTGACATTTTGTAAAAAGTTCATAATATTTTTTTGTTTTAAACGGAGAATTTAAGAACAATAACCAAGTTTCTCTTTACAAGACCCCATATTGTATGGTATACTGAAAATATGGGGCGCCTCGGTTTTGACCGAGGCTTTTTTGCGCTCCCGAGGAACACAAGTCCGTCTTTTGCATAAAATACTAGAGATGAGCGAAATGAGAAGTAGCAAAATCTCATTATGAAAAAAGTGCGCGAC
>CAYXQF010000114.1:0-4904 GCA_964466625.1 uncultured Lachnospiraceae bacterium
CGATACCTGCTTTTGCAAGAGGAGAACCGATGGGACCCATGGAGAAAGGAATGATGTACATGGTTCTGCCCTTGTAGGTACCGCGAGCGATATCATAGAGCTTTGCATACATTTCCTTAGGATCACACCAGTTGTTTGTGGGACCTGCGTTTTCTTTTTCTCTGGAGCAGATAAAAGTTCTGTCTTCTACACGAGCAACGTCGTTGGGTTTGGTTCTGTGGTAGTAGCAACCGGGAAGTTTTTCTTCGTTGAGTTTGATGAGCTCACCTGTTGCAACAGCTTCTGCGCGGAGCGCTTCGAGCTGTTCTTCGCTACCGTCGATAATAACGACATTATCGGGAGTAAGAAGAGCCTTCATCTCATCAATCCAAGAGAGGATTGTGGGGTTCTTAGTAAAATTGTTCATTGATTTTACCGTTCCTTTCAATAAATTATAATATTAATAAAAATATTAAATACTAGAATGAAAAATGCACGGATCACGCTTCAAATTTTGGATTGCCGTGAGTATATGTGGGAAGAAGTTTGGGAGATACTACGTCAGTATCAACGCCAGCTTCCTTGCGCTCTGCTTCGAACGCATCAATATGAGCAAGTGTCAAAGCACCAACATTTACGGATTTTGCTTTTTCAGCAGCAGCTTTACCTGCATCACGACCGAATACGATGATGTCAAGCAAAGAGTTACCCATCAAACGGTTACGACCGTGAATACCACCGACAACTTCACCGGCAGCAAAGAGGTTTTCAACACCAGTCATGCAGTTTGCATCGATGTCAAGGCCACCGTTCTGATAGTGGAGTGTGGGATAAATAAGAATCGGTTCTTTACGAATGTCGATGCCGTATTTACCGAACATGCGAAGCATTGCAGGGATTCTCTTTTCGATTGTACCTTCGCCGTTCTTGAGTTCGATCATGGGAGTATCAAGCCAGATACCAACGCCATCGGAAGTTTCAATTCCCTTTCCTCTTGCGTTGCATTCACGAATAATAGAAGCAGCAGAAACGTCACGAGTTTCGAGGGGGTGCATAAATACTTCACCGTCAGAGTTTACAAGCTTCGCACCGATGGAACGAACTTTTTCGGTAACAAGCGCACCGAAGATCTGTTCGGGATATGCAGCACCGGTCGGGTGATACTGGAGAGTATCAGCATAAAGAAGTTTTGCGCCAACTCTGTAACCAAGAACAAGGCCGTCAGCGGTTGCACCGTAGTGGTTAGAGGTCGGGAAGCCCTGGTAATGCAATCTGCCCGCACCGCCCGTTGCAAGAATAACAGTTTTTGCCTTTGCAACGAGAAGTTCTTTGGTTTCCATGTTCATAAGTACAGCGCCTGCACAGTTGCCGTTTTCATCAAGAATGAGTTCAACAGCAGCCGTAAAGTCGATAACAGGAATCTGACGATTCTGCACTTCATCACGAAGAGTTCTCATGATTTCGGCGCCGGAATAGTCCTTTGCAGCGTGCATTCTCTTGCGAGAAGTACCGCCGCCATGTGTAGTTACCATGGTGCCGTCTTCGGTTTTGTCGAATTCAACACCGAGGTTGTTGAGCCACTGGATTGCTTCAGGAGCTTCGCTTACAAGTTTGTAAAGAAGTTCGGGTTTTGCAGCAAAGTGGCCGCCACCAAAAGCATCAAGATAGTGGATCGCGGGGGAGTCATTGGGTTTATCAGCGGCCTGAATACCGCCTTCTGCCATCATGGTGTTTGCATCACCAATGCGAAGTTTAGTAACGATCATACAAGATGCGCCTGCTTCATTTGCTTCGATTGCCGCAGATGCACCTGCACCGCCGCCACCAATGATAAGAACGTCGGTTTCATAATCAGCTTTGGTGAGATCAACGTCACAAGCGTTGATTCTGCTGTTAGCTTCAAGGAGCTCGCAAAGTTCTGTAGGAACTTTTTCACCCTTGTTTTTACCGATAGAAAGGATCGCAAATTCGCCCTGCTTATAGTCGGGGTGGAATTCAGCAAGGAGAGCTTCCTTTTCCTCCGCAGTCATTCTGCGGGGTTCAAGCGCCGCATTGGCTTCGCGGTTTGCGGCAACTTTCTTCATAGATTCAAGCATTTTTTCAGTATACATAGTAGCATCTCCCTCCTTACTTTTCGATTTCTCTGTTATTATAGAGTTCCTTCATCTCAGAAATCGGCTTCTGCATAAGACCTTCGAGAAGCTCTTTGAAATCGCCGTTAACGATTTCCTTCACGCGGTTTTCAAGATGCTCGGATTTCGGAGCGAGGTATTTACCGTTGATTCTTCTGGCAAGAAGAGCAACCTGCGGGTGAGAGATACCTGCGGGGCAACGGGAAGAACATACACCACACATAACGCAGTCAAAAGATTCTTCTGCGCACTTTTCAAAGTCGCCTCTCTGTGCGTATGCGATATACTGCATAACGTTAAGACCCTGTGTGCAAGCCTTGGTGCAGGCGTTGCAACCGATACAGCTATAAATTTCAGGATAAAGCTGCATCATGATCTTTTCTGTTGTGCTGATATTTTCAATATCGTACACCTGCTTTACAAGCGGGAAATACGGAAGGGTTGCGACATACATATTGTCTTCAACCTTGGTCTGGCAAGCAAGACAAGCTTTCAGTTCATTTTCGCCTTTGATTCTGTAGATCGTCGCACAAGCGCCGCAGAAACCGTTACGGCAACCGCAACCGCGAACGAGCTGATAGCCCGCGTATTCCATTGCGCCCATAATGGTAAGATTGGACGGAACTTCATACTTTTTGCCCATAAGATAGACATTTACCATTGTTTCCATTTCAAGCATTCCTCCGTTTCAAATTAATATTCGTCCGGAAGCTCGGAGAGCTCATCCATTCGGAATACGGGACCGTCTTTGCAGACATATTTGGAACCGATGTTACATCTGCCGCATTTACCGATGCCGCATTTCATCTTAAGCTCCATGGTAGTATAGATCTGTGTTTCATTAAAGCCAAGTTCCTTAAGACCTGCGAGCGTGAATTTGATCATGATCGGAGGACCGCAAAGAATAACGGTCTTGTTTGTATCAAAAGCAAGTTCTTTTACATAGTTCGGAACAAAGCCAACGTGTCCGTCCCAGCCTTCCTGTTCACGGTCAATGGTGAGGTGAACTTTTACATCTTTTTCGTTGGGATTCATCCATTCACCAATGATTTCGTCATAGAAAGCAAGGTCATCTTTGGAACGGGAACCGTAAACGATATCAATTTTACCGTAGCGATCACGGAAGTGACGACAGTAGTTGATAACGGAACGAACAGGTGCAAGACCTACACCGCCGGCAACGATAAGAAGATCTTTGCCGACGAATGCATCGTCAACCGGGAAAGGATTGCCATAAGGACCGCGAACGGTGATTTCCTGACCGGGTTCGATCATGTGGAGCCAGTTGGTAAGGCAACCACATTTTTTGATTTCGAATTCGATGAATTCTTCATTTGTGGGCGAAGAGGTAATGGAGAACATCGCTTCGCCGACACCGGGAATAGAAACCATCGCACACTGACCGGGTTTATGGATAATCGGTTTTTTGCCATCTCTGCCAACTACACGGAAGTTTTTAATATCGGGCGTATCTTGTTTTACTTCGGTAACAACACCGACAATCGGGATAAGTGTTTCAAAATTCATTTTTCTTCCTCCTTGCCGAGAGTTTTCATTACTTTCACGATGTTCATCGAGATCGGGCATTTATCAACGCATCTGCCGCAGCCGACACAACCGAAAACACCTTCATTGTTTTCGGGATAATATACCAATTTATGCATAAAGCGCTGACGGAAACGTTCCTTCTGTGTCAATCTGGGGTTGCCGTGTGCCATCTTTGTGAAGTCGGAGTACATACAGCTGTCCCAGCAACGGAAACGGTTGATACCATGACCGGTATCATAGTCACGAACGTCATAGCACTGACAAGTGGGGCAAACGAAAGTACAAGTACCGCAACCAAGGCAAGCCTCGGAAAGTTCCACCCATTCGGGAGAATTGAAGTACTGTTCTGATTTACCGCCGCCAAATGCATTTGTATCAAGATTTGCAAAAGGCAACTTACCGAAAATTTCTTTTGTTGCCGCTTTCTGCGCTTCTACGGCTGCATCATCGCTTTCGCAAAGAAGCTCTTTCACAGAAGCGATGAAAGCTTCACCTTTTTCTGTGTTGGCTTTGAAATAAACACTGTCTTCTGTCAACCAGGAAGATACGTCACCGGCAGGATTTGTAGGATCGATATCAAAAGTCTGGCAGAAACAAGATTCAGAAGGACGAGAGCAAGCGAGTGTAACCACGACACCGTGTTCTCTTCTATTCTTATAATAAGTATCTACAGGATCAACGAGAAATACTCTGTCAAGAATTTCAAAACTTCTGGCATCGCACGCACGAACACCAAAAATTACGAAATCTTCGGTATCTTCACGAGGGTCGATAATATCGATCGTTTTGCCTGTGGTTTTGAATTTCACGAGATCTTCTGTCTGAGGGAAGAAGAAATCTTTTGCACTGCGGGAAGTTTTCAGTTTTTCAGACATTTTCATGCCTTCTGTCCATTTTTTGAACTGTGCGATGCCCGCTGTCGCATCTGTGGGAATATAGAGCGTTTTGCTCCCTGCAACGAGCGCAAAAAGCTGATCCAGATTTTCGCGAGGAATTCTATACATTATTTGTTTCCTCCTTTCGCAACGATGCTGGGCTCAACGTCTTCTTTGGTGAAGTTCACAAGAGGAGCTCTCTGACCAACTTCTTCGCCGGCTTGATATTCGCCGTAGTAATTATCAATATCGCTGATAAATTTACGGTTGAGGAGGTGGAGCGGAATGTGCTGAGGACATACTCTGGAGCATTCGCCACAGTCTGTACATCTGCCTGCAACGTGGAATGCACGGATAATGTGGAACATAT
>CAYXQF010000115.1:0-4885 GCA_964466625.1 uncultured Lachnospiraceae bacterium
ATTTACAGTCTGCCCCCTTTGGCCGCTCGGGAAATCCCCCATATGGAGCTGGTGATCGGAGTCGAACCAACAACCTGCTGATTACAAATCAGCTGCTCTGCCATTGAGCCACACCAGCATTCTTTTCTCGTCGCATTGGCTTTGCCCTTGCGACGAGAAAGAGTATACCATAAATCACGGTATTTGTCAATACCTTTTTGAAAAGTTTTTTGTTTTTATTTTACATAAATAATAAGATCCTCTGTGATTTTTTCTTCATCGTAAGAATACGGTACGGTACAAGCCTCATCACGGAAAAATTCCCATTTATTCTCTCCGGGATAAACACCCACATAAACACCCATAGGAACTTCAAAATGCCTGCCGCTGTTTTCTTGTCCGACAAAAATAATATCAACAGAAACGGAAGGCGTAAGATCTGCCACCGAAGCAAAACGATCCTCTTTTTCGGAAGATTTTTCAAAGCTTCGTGTTGCAAATTCACGCGTGCCGTTTTGATCTTCAAGGGAATAAGAAATAGAAGAAACAAAATCGTCCTTGATCGTATATGTCGAAAGAACCGTTTCTTTTCCAGTAATACCATAAGCAGAAAGTGTCGCCGCAGTCTGCGGTGTCAACGCAGAAGCATATTGCACGATCATGGCGCCATCTTCGCCTTTTTTGGAGTTTTTCTGATTCAAACTGCTACCATCAAGAGGGAATTCTCCTTCTAGATAACTTGAAACGAAAGAGGAATAATTTCCGTTAAGAAGCAAAACTGCGCAAATGCCGTTTTCATCTTCAGTATAGACAGAGCCTTCGTAAGCATAAAGACGATAATCACCGACAGTTTCACAAATATTATATGCCGCATAGATATCCTGTGCGCGCTCATAATAAATCTCATAAGTAAAATCATCTTCGGCATAAGCGATGGTTTCTGTAAAAGAATTCATCTCCACGTCGCTCAAAAACATGGTAATAAGTTCATTTTTAGCACGGATCATACCGATCGAAACCGAAGTGCCACTGGCACAAGAAGCAAAAATTGAAAGACTCATCGCCAGCAGTAAAAAAACAGTAAGTAACTTTTTCATAAATTCTGACCTTTCCAAACTGAATTTTTAGTTATAAAAAATCATAAAGTCAAAGGGTAAAATAATTCCACGGCACCGCCGCAAGATCGGGAAATTCCGTAAACACCAGCCGTTTATTATTAACCGGGTGGCGGAAACCAAGACGGAAAGACCAAAGAGAAAGTGAATGGCGATCTCTGGCACCATATTTACTATCCCCTGCCACCGCCATGCCGCGAGAAGCAAATTGCACGCGTATCTGGTGCGTTCTTCCCGTATGCAGTCGGACTCTCACAAGGGAGAACAAACCATCTCCTGTCGCCGCCATTCGCTCGTAAGAGAGCGAAGCCGGCTTAGCACCTTTGTCCGATTCTTTACCGACAGATGCCATATTACGGCTGCCGTCATGACAAAGATAATCGCGGAGCGTATCTCTTTCTTTTTCGGGTTTCCCGTGAATGACGGCGAGATATTCTTTTTCAAAGGTTTTGCCGACAACCGCAGAGCTTAGTTTTCCGGCGGTTTTCTGATCAATAGCAAAAACCATCACACCGCCGACCGCACGATCCAGACGGTGGATCGGATAAACCGTTTTTCCAAGTTGTTGGGTAAGCAAATCTGTCATCGCCTCATCGCCGGTGCGGTCCGGTTGCGAAAGGATACCGACAGGCTTCACGGCAACCACAAGAGATTCATCGGAATAAAGTATTTTTATCATGGTGTTCATTTTACATCAATCTCAAAATTGTCATTGTTTACACGAATGTTGATTTCCGAAATGTTACGTTCATAACCGGAAATGATCTTTTCTGCCGCCATATCTTCGATCTCACGGCTGATAAAGCGACGCATATTTCTTGCACCGTATTTTGCAGAAAAAGCTTTCTCCGCAATAAAAGCAGGAACCTCGTCAGTATAACGAACGATGATGCCCTTTTCCCAAAGCGCTTTGGAAAGGTCACCAAGCATGATCTTCGCGATTGCCGCAAAATCAGTTTTATCAAGTGAACGGAAAGTGATGATCTCGTCCACGCGATTGATAAATTCCGGACGAAGGAATTCGGAAAGCGCCTTTTCGGTTCTGTTTTCGGAAAGCTTTGCCATATCGTTACCAAAACCCATGGCATTGGAAACACCGGAAGAGCCTGCGTTGGTAGTCATCACGATGACACAATTATCAAATTTCACTTCTTTACCGTGAGAATCGGTAATGCGTCCGTCATCAAGAATCTGAAGCAAGATATTAAGAACGTCGGGGTGTGCCTTTTCGATCTCATCAAAGAGAACAACGGAATACGGGTGGCGGCGGATTTTTTCCGTCAACTGTCCTGCGTCATCATAACCAACGTATCCGGGAGGCGAGCCGACCATACGGGAAACGGAATGCTTCTCCATAAATTCGGACATATCAAGACGGATCAAGGCATCAGGTGTATTAAAGAGATCTTCTGTCAAAACCTTGACAAGCTCTGTTTTGCCGACACCTGTGGGGCCTGCAAAAATGAAAGAAGCAGGCTTACGCTTATAAGAAACACCGGCGCGGTTACGCTTGATCGCGCGGCAAACGGCATCTACAGCCGCGTCCTGACCGACGATACGTGTTTTCAAGCGATCAGAAAGACCGATCAATCTCTCAAATTCGTTAGCTGTGATAGACCCCGAAGGGACACCCGTCCAGATCTCGATCACGCGTGCCAAATCTTCGATTCCAAGATGGATCGTTGCCATCTGTTCACAAAGAGATGCATATTCCGCTTCGTTTTTCATTTGGCTTGCTTTGATGGAAGCAATTTTTTCATAGTGCTCAGAGAGTGCTTTTTCGTCAGCTTCTGCAGGCAAAGACTGCTGTTCGATCTCGCTTGCCGCTTCCGAAAGCTTTTTCATCTCTGTTTCCACGGTAGCAACGCGGTCCAACACGGGAGAATTCATCGCAACGTAAGCTGCCGCTTCATCAAGAAGATCAATCGCCTTGTCGGGCAAAAATCTGTCTGTGATGTAGCGCTCGGAAAGCTCCACAGCACGTCCGATGATCTCATCGGAAATGTGGATTTTATGGAAGGTTTCATAATATTTTTTGATACCCGCGAGGATTTTTTTCGTTTCTTCGATCGAAGGTTCATCGACCATGATCGGCTGGAAACGACGTTCAAGCGCGGAATCTTTTTCTATATATTTACGATATTCAGTAAGCGTTGTTGCACCAATAAGCTGGATCTCACCACGGGAAAGCGCAGGCTTCAAAATATTCGCCGCATTCATGCTGCCTTCAGAATCGCCGACGCCAACGATACTGTGAACCTCGTCGATCACAAGAATAATATTGCCAAGAGCCTTGACTTCGTCGATCAGTCCTTTCATACGGCTTTCAAACTGACCGCGGAACTGTGTGCCGGAAACGAGCGCTGTGAGATCCACCAAATGCACTTCTTTGTCACGAAGCTTATACGGCACGTTGCCGCTTACGATACGCTGTGCGAGCGCTTCCGCAATGGCGGTTTTGCCGACACCGGGCTCACCAATGAGGCAAGGATTGTTCTTCTGTCTGCGTGTGAGGATCTGCATCATACGAGCGGTTTCGCGCTCTCTGCCGATCACGGCATCAAGTCTGCCCTCTTGCGCAGCTCTTGTAAGGTCACGACAGTAAAGATCCAAAAATTTGCGTTTTTTCTCTTCTTTTCTGGAGGATTTTTCTTTCTTTTCGTCCTTCTTTTTATCAGAAGATTCCTTCTTTTCAGGCTTTTTTTCACCGCCACCGAAACCTGCAATAGGAAGATTGCTGAAAAGCTTTGAAAAATCCAAGGAAGGTGTGCGGCTATCACTTGTTTCGTCATCGAATTCTTCGTTGTCGTCTTCCCCTTCTATAGATGAAATCATGCCTTCCAATTCGTTTTCCATATTTTCCAGATCTTCGTCTGAGATACCCATGCTCGAAAGAATGGAATCTACCTGCGGAATCCCAAGCTCTTTCGCGCACTTAAGACAAAGACCTTCGTTTTTCGTTTCATTATTTTCGATTTTTGTAATAAACAAAACTGCCATTCTCTTATGGCAACGTGAACACATTTGCATAATTTATTAGAATATTCCTTTCAGATATTTAACCTGAGATCAGGTTAATCAGTAAAAACAAATAAGTGATCGGATTGATCTCCGTGCAAAAACGCACGATAACAGAATTTGCGATCTCCGATACAAAAACCGTAGGCCACTTTTCCATAAGGAGCGGCAGAGCGAAATTCACAAAAAGATTGGAGAGCGCCCAAGTCCAGAAAAAACCACAGAAAAGTCCAACGATCGAACCGAGGATCTCGTTTGCTTGATGAATCACGGGTGTTTTATCCACAACAAGCGCCAAAAGCCAAAGAACAAGTTTCAGCGCGATCCACGCAATCGCAAACGAAAGAATGAAGCCGATCAAAGCCGCAAGCAGCTCTGCTACGTAATTGTTCATGATCGCCTTCACCGTTTCAGCCGAAGCATCAAGATCGGAAATTGTGGATTTTTCGGAAACGTACTCAGCAATCGCTTTCACCTTATCAAGAAATGTGGACTGCTCAGGAAGTACCGGCATCTCCACGTCCGTGATCATATTTTGCAAAAACGGAATCTGGATCACAAAATCCGCAAGCAAACGGTAAAACTTATTCGCGATGGTAAAAGCAATAATATAGGACACAAAGCCGCCGAGCGTTCTCAAAAAACCTCGTTTCCAGCCAAGGATCGCACAAAGCACGAGGATCGCGATCAAAATAATATCAAATAAAAGTGTCATAACATATCCTTTCTTATGGTACTACACGCCGTGTTTCGGCACCATAACACAGAAGAAC
>CAYXQF010000116.1:0-4686 GCA_964466625.1 uncultured Lachnospiraceae bacterium
ACCGACGGGTAACTTTGTGATTCAGGAAGGTGACAGAATACACCTTGCCGCAGATTCAAAGTCATTGCGCGACTTTTTAGCGGAAGTAAAGCTTATTAAATCTCCCTTAAAGAACATTATGATAGTCGGTGGCAGCAGGATTGGATACTATCTTGCTGACGAGCTTTCAAAAAAGAAATATAAAATCAAGCTGATTGAAAGCGATCGCACAACGGCGGAGGAGCTTGCCGAAGCATTGCCCCGTGTAACAGTAGTTCACGGCAACGGCACGCGGCACGATCTGCTCCTTGAGGAAGGAATAGAGGCGATGGATGCCTTCGTAGCTCTCACTGATATTGATGAGGAAAATATGGTTGTATCCATGTTCGCTAACAAAATGAAGGTTAAGAAGACCATCACGCAAATCAAGAGCGATGACCTTCACGGCATGCTTGGCGAGTTGGGCATCAATAACAACGTATCCCCTAAGGATATAGTCGCAAACCGTATTATCAGTTATATCCGTGCTCTTACAAACCGTAGGGGCAGTAACGTTCTCACACTGTATCGCTTGGTGAACAATCAAGTTGAAGCTCTGGAGTTCTTTGCAAAAAAGCATGAGCGAATATACAACAGGCCGCTAAGAGAGCTGAAACTCAAGGAAAATTGTCTTGTCGCTTGCATCATCAGAGAAAACGAGGTTATCATCCCGAACGGTAACGACTGCATCAATCTCGGCGATAATGTCATCGTTGTAACCACACACAAAAACTTTGATGATCTAACCGACATTTTCGAGTAAGGCGGCGAGCGGTATGAATTATGTAAAACTTGGTAAAATACTCGGCAAGATTATGATACTCGAAGCGATACTGATGCTTGCGCCTCTTGCCGTAGCTTTTATATACAAAGAGGGCGTAAAAAACGTTCTTGCCTTTATCATTCCCATTTTAGCACTTGCAATCATAGGAGTTTTATTGCAGCTTCCGGAGCATAAAAGAAACGTCCTTTATCAAAAAGAGGGCTTCGCATTAACTGCGCTTGTATGGGTTGTAATGACACTTTTCGGCGCTATCCCATTTGTTATTAACGGGGATATTCCAAACTATATAGACGCATGGTTTGAAATAATGTCCGGCTTTACTACAACGGGCTCAAGCGTTATTAACGATATTACCGCAGTATCTCATTCTACGCTCTTTTGGAGAAGCTTCTCTCACTGGATCGGCGGTATGGGAATCCTCGTCTTCGTTCTGATCTTCATTCCGGAAAGTGACGATGGTTCCTCTATGCATCTGCTCCGTGCGGAAAGCCCCGGACCGCAGGTGGGTAAAATCGTTTCCAAGATGAAGGTTACAACCAGAATTCTTTATCTCATTTATCTTGGCATGACAGCCATCCAAATCGTTATTATGTACTGCGGACCCCTGACCGATTATAACGCAATGTGCGCAGATCTTGGTGAAACGGCCGCTACAGCATATCATAAAGATAAAATGTTTTACGTGCTTCTATCCTCCTTCGGATGTGCAGGCACGGGCGGATTCGGTTTTATGCCGGGTAGTATGGAATATTTCACTCCGTTCGCACAGTACGTAATATCGATATTTTTGATACTGTTTGGAATCAATTTCAGCCTTTATTATCTCTTGCTTATCGGCAAGGTAAGTGGGATATTAAAAAGCGAGGAATTCAAGAGCTATTTCCTTATTATCGGCACGGCGGTGGCGTTTATATTTGTCAGTCTTGTTGGAAAGTTTGAAGCGTTCCCACAGACCTATACCACTGAGGAATCATTCAGACATTCGCTATTCCAAGTGGCATCGTTGATAACAACTGCAGGCTATACAACCACCGACTACAACGTATGGCCAATGCTTGCAAAGACTACGCTCGTGGTGGTGATGTTTATCGGAGCGATGGCGGGCTCTACCGCGGGAGGTATTAAGGTATCAAGAATCGTTATAGCAATAAAGGGCGCATATATCAACGTGCGTAAACTCATCAATCCTCGGTATGTTCCCAAGGCGAAATTTGAAAGAAAATCCTTGGAGGAAAAAACGATAAGCGATGTGTTTGCATTCATAACTCTTTATTTCTTCCTCTTTATATCCGCAATATTCCTGTTATCTTTCGATTCTGTCAACGGTGAGATATTTACCGTTGTATCCGATGCGGGAACGTACACCGTGGAGCACGGATTTTTCTCTAACTTCTCAGCGGTTCTTACTTGCATTTCTAACGTTGGTCCCGCATTCGAAGCTGTTGGTCCGTATTTGAGCTTCGCGGGATACAGTGCATTTTCAAAAATAATCTTGACTTTGACTATGATGCTCGGCAGACTTGAAATACTACCTGTATTCATTCTGTTCAGCCCGAAAACGTGGAAAAAGGTTTAACACGCTAACATTTCTTACATATATTCAAAGCTTTGTTGCTTGAATATACTGAGGGGCTAATCTCCGCTAGTGCGGAGAAACCTCGTAATCCATCTCCAATGAAAAAAGCACACCCTCGGTGCACCTGCGATAGAGCAGGTACACCGAGGGGCGTGCCTTCAATCAGAAACGGTATAACATTTCGGTGTTATGCCGTTTTCTCTTTTATATATTGTTTTCTATCGCGTAAATGCTCTTGGAACATTTCTTCCACTTCCTCGGGTTCGGGGATGAACACATATCCTATGCCGTGGTAGTAGATGTCAATTCGCTGATGCCGCTGCTTGTTCTCGCGGTACGGAGCATATACGTCAATTCTTGAAATAAATTCGCGGACGATTTCGGGAGTAAGCTCTTGTATATCGGTGATTGCTTTCACCTTTGCTATGAACTTCTCAATGCCGTCGTTCTGCTCTTTGTCCTTGTCAAGCTCCGCGCGGAGTTGTTCGGCAAGGGCTTTCTTTTCTCTTTGCTCGTCCTCATATATGATGGACATTTTAGAAAAGTGGTCATCAGACAGCTTTCCCGATACGTTGTCCTCGTAAATACGCATAAAGAGTTTATCAAGCTCTGCAATTCGCTTTTCCGTCTTTTCAAGCTCACGCTTTTTGCGAGCAAGCTCCTTTTTGGCTTCTTGCACGGATTTATCTTGAAGCTGCTTTACGAACAGATCTTCATAGCATCGTGCGAACCAAAAGACTCGGCGCATACTTTCAAGAACCGCTTTTTCCAAATAGACCTCTCGGATGAAATGTGCCGTGCATTGCTCCTTGTTCTTGCGAGCCTTGGCACAAGTAAACCAATTTTGCTCTTTGGAAAAATTCTTTGCAGTACAGAAATACATCTTTGAGCCGCAGTCCTTGCAGAACAAGAGCCCCGAAAACATACTCACTTTGCCTTCTCTCGTAGGTCTGCGCTTATTCTTGCGAAGCTCTTTTACGATGGCAAAGGTTTCTCGGTCAATGATAGCGGGATGAGTATTCTCAAAAATCTTCCAATTTTCTTCGGGAACGTGTACTCTCGTTTTGTTCTTGAAAGACTTGGTGGTGTAACGGAAATTGACCGTATCTCCCACATACTCTTGGCGTTCAAGCATATCTGCAACGCAGGTTTGTACCCACCTTCCGGGAACAGAGGGGAGATTACCCGACTTTTGTCCTCGGCTTATCCAATATTCCGTAGGTGTCGGTACTTTGTCATTCGTAAGAATATCCGCGATCTGCGTGGGACCGTACCCCTTTATGCAGAGGTTGAATATTCTTCGTACCACCTCGGCAGCAGGCTCGTCTATGATCCACTCTTTCGGATTTTCGGGGTTCTTCATATATCCGTATGGTGGAGTTGTGGCAAGAGGGATACCCGATTCGCCTTTGTGCTTGAATACCTCGCGCACTTTCTGAGAGGTGTTCTTGGCGTGCATTTCGTTGAACCAATCCTGCACGGGAAGGAAGTCGCTGAGTCCTTGCGCAGTGTCGATGTTATCGAGAATGGCAATATAGCGAACACCGAGGCGGTCAAATTCTTCCTCCAAGAGTTGTCCGACAACCAAGCGGTTACGTCCAAGACGGGAATGGTCTTTCACGATAAGCGTTCCAATCATCCCAGCTTCAGCAAGCTCCATTATTTCTGTAAAGGCAGGTCTTGCAAAATTCGTACCCGACCAACCGTCGTCAACGAAAACTCGTGTATTTCTGAAATTATTGTCTTTTGCGTACTTTTCAAGTATAGATCTTTGGTTTGTTACTGAGTTACTCTCACCTTGCAGTTCATCGTCACGGGACAGTCTGCAATAGAGAGCTGTTATCTTATCCGACTTAATATTCATTGTTCTCCTTTCCTCGGTCGGATGCGATATGAATTGTAGGTTCACCTATATTATACCACATCCGAGAAAACATTTTAACACTTTACAACGCTAAAGTCTGCGTGCTAACTGTTAATTTTTTGTGATACTCTTTGCACCTTGTCGAGAATGCTATCCGCAGAGCTTTTCGTGAACTTGCTTTGCACGTGAAGAACGGTACTACCGAAGTCCATATCAAAGTCGATGTCTTGTTTATAAAGTCTGCTACGAAAATACTCTATACGTTCCTCTCGTGTCATCGCTTCAAGTTGCGGTATCCTCTTTTCGCTTTCTCTCCGAATAGATTGGAGCATTTCATATTCTTCGTCGGTATCTGTTGTTATGAAGTGAATTGTTCTGTAATCCTTGTCTTTACCCATCCATTATCCCCCTTGTTTGTTAATCTCGTTCATTTTGGCTCTCGCT
>CAYXQF010000117.1:0-4494 GCA_964466625.1 uncultured Lachnospiraceae bacterium
GAAATCGGGAAATTCTTCCGCACCCAGCTTGGAAGCGGAATATACGGAAGCGCCCGCTTCGCTTGTGATGAGATATTTTGTGCCGATGCCGATCTCGCGGAGCGTTTCCGCAATGAAGATCTCGCTTTCCTTGGATGCGGTACCGTTACCGATGGAAACGATATCTACGTTATATTTGGTAACGAGGCTTTTCACGATCTTTTTTGCCGCCTCGGTTTTTTCGTGCGGCTTTGTAGGATAAATTACGGCAGTATCAAGAACCTTGCCTGTTTTGTCGACAACGGCAAGCTTGCATCCGGTTCGATAACCTGGGTCAAGACCGAGAACCGTTTTGTCTTTGATCGGTGCCTGCATGAGAAGATTTTTGAGGTTTTGGGAGAAAAGCTTGATCGCGCCTTCGCTTGCCACGTCGAAAAGATCGGAACGGATCTCTCGCTCGATGGAGGGAGCGATCAGACGATCATAGCTGTCCGCCATCGCGGAAACAACATAGGAGAAAGCTTCGCTCTTCGGATTTGTCACCACACGGGAGAGCAGATAATTGAGCGGGATATCCTTGGAGATATCCACAGAAGCTTTGAGAAATTCTTCTTTTTCGCCGCGGTTGATGGCAAGCGTTCTGTGAGGAGGAACACTTTTGATCTTTTCGCTGTAGTCGTAATACATCGAATAAACAGAATCTTCTTCCTTTGCTTGCTTAACGGCGAGCATCGCGTGTTCATAGGTCAGCGAGCGGATATCTTTTCTGTAGTCCGCATCGTCGGAGATGATCTCCGCGATGATGTCCATCGCGCCGGCGAGTGCTTCTTTTTCGCTTTTTACGCCTTTTTCTTCATTGATATATTCAGCGGCGTAGCTTTCGATCGTTTTTTCATAAGCGTCGCGCTGCTCGAGAAGGAGCTCCGCCAAGGGAAGCAGACCTTTTTCGCGTGCCACGGAAGCGCGCGTTTTTTTCTTTTGTTTATAAGGGCGATAGATGTCTTCCACTTCAGCAAGGATATTCGCTTCTGCGAGTGCTTCCTCGATTTCAGGAGTCATCTTGCCTTGCTCCATGATGGCTTTGTAAACTTCTTCTTTACGTTTTTCCAGACCGCGCAGATAATTCAGACGGTCGTCGATCGCGCGGAGCTGTTCGTCATCAAGGGAGCCTGTCACCTCTTTGCGGTAACGGGCGATAAAAGGAATGGTGTTTCCCTCATCAATGAGCGTGACCGCGGCTTCGATCTGCGAGCGCTTGATCTCAAGCTCAAGAGAGAGTCTTTCAATGATATCCATGTTTTTTCCTCCAATGGAAATAGATTATTTGCTTTCGATTTCTTTTGTTTCTTCCGGCGTCAGTTCGCGCCATTCACCTCTTTGCAAAGTGGTGTCAAGGGGAAGCCCGGCAAAGGTGATGCGCTCAAGATAAGTGATCTTATTGCACACAGCTTGGAACATTCGCTTGATCTGATGATATTTGCCTTCCACTACGGTGATCTCACCGCTGTGATCGGAGTCGAGGTGCAGAACCGCGGGCTTGGTGGAGCTTTTTTCACCGATATCCACGCCGCGGCAAAGAAGCTCTTCATCTTCTTTTGTCAGCGGTCTTTCGCAGACGAAGCGGTAAGTTTTTTCCACGTGGCATTTGGGGGAGAGCAAGCGGTGCGCAAGCGCGCCGTTATTTGTCAGAATGAGAAGCCCCAAGGTGTTCTTGTCCAGTCTGCCGCAGGGGAAAAGTCCCATCTTCTGATATTTTTCGGGCAGAAGATCAAGGACGGTCTTTTCATTACCGTCTTCGGTGGCGGAAATGATGCCGTCGGGTTTATTCATCATAATATAGGTATATTTTTGATAGGCGACGGGTGTACCCATAAAGGTCACGGCATCGGTGTCGGGATCAATGTGGACGGAAACGTCCTTTTGCGGAACGCCGTTGACGAGGATACCGCCTGCTTTTGCGGCTTTTTTGCTTTCTGTGCGGGAAGCGAGTCCCATTTCGGATAAAAATTTATCAAGACGCATGAGATGACCTTCCTTTTCATGATTTGAAATCCATACTTATCAATTATAACACAATTTTATAAAAACGTCAAGATTTGGAAGCGTTCTCGTATGGAAAAATAAGGCAGACTTTTCGTTGACAAACCGTGCGCTCTCATGGTATAATTTTTATATCAGTAATTGATGTATCTTGGCAATGTTCAAAATACAATGAAAGGTTGGGAAATAACATGAAATTCAAGCAAATATTGGCGTTCATTCTTTGCGTGGGAACGATCTTAGCTGTAGCAGCTTGCGGCAACGTACCTGCAGAAGATACCACCACGGAGGCAACAACGACCGAGGCGACAACGGAAGTCACCACTACGTTCGGCACGGAACAGACGACGGTGCCGGAGCAGGTCGTGATCTCTCTGGAAGATGCGGTGAATGCCGTGAGTATCGCGGCAACACCTGTTACGCAAACGCATGAAATTCCTCTTATTGTGATCCTTGCGAATTTTGATGCGGACGGTGATGGCGAGGACGACTGGGACGAAAATGATCCCACCAAGCTTTATGCAGACAATACTGCGCCGTATTTCGGTGAACAGTGGGCAGGTACCGACGTGACCGATCACTATGATCTTTACTTTGGGGACGGCTATTCGCTCTCCAATTATTTTGAAGAAATGACGATGGGGGCATTCCGTTTCGTTCCCGTGGAATTTGACGTGGTTCCCGAGGGTTCTCCTTATACAAATGGTATTATTGAAGTGGTTGTGCATCATGAACACCCCTCTGCGTTCGGCGGCTCGGCAAAAGCGCAATCGGCGATCACGGCGGTTTTTGAAGCCACCGACCCTTATGTGGACTATTCCAAATATGACCTTAACGATAACGGTGTCATTGATCCGACAGAGCTTGGTGTTGTTATTTTGAATCCCGGCATGGATCAGGCTTATGGTACAAGCGATATGGGCGGTAAACAGAAATTCCAAGTCCACGGCACATCGCAGGGTCTCAATGCTTTTTTGGATTTCGTTTCGTTTTCTAAAGTTTCCAATATCGGTGAGTACGGCAAAAACGGTGGCATCATGCAGATGGGTACGGCGGCTCATGAACTTGCGCATAATCTCGGTGCCGAAGACCTTTACGATACCAGACGAAACGGTCATAGCGGTGGCGCGGTCACAGGTTGGCCTCGTGCTTATGACTTCTCCTTGGAGTGTAACGGCAACCATCGCGGCAACGGTGCTTATCCGACGTATCTCGATCCTTATCACAGAATCTATCTTGGTTGGGCAGAATATGAGGTCGTGGAGGACGGTGTTTACACCATCTATTCTACATTGACAGATAAATATAAGATCCTTCGCGTCAATAGTCCCGATCCGAATGAGTATTTCCTCATTGAGATCCGCTTGAAGGAAGGCTTTGAGCAAAAGCTTACCGATGGCACATCGCTTGGTGGCATTATGGTCTGGCATATCGACGACGATCTGAACGCTCGTTATTTTGTGGAGGGAAGTGCTTCTACCTCCACGGCGCTGAACGGAGAACGCCACGATCCTGCGATTGTTCCGCTTTTCCGTGAGGGCTATGATTTGGAGGGGCAGATGATGGCCGACACCGATCCCTTGGATCCGTTTTATTATTACAGCGAAGATGCTTCGACAGCAATTTTTGATTCGGGTAATTTCCGCTCCGTGACAAATGGCACGCAGTCGCTCAACTCCTATCCTGCGGATTGGGAGGGCAAAGAGAACTGGAATCTTCATATCGAAGTTCTCAGCGAACCCGGTCAGGAAATGACTATAAAGATCACAACGGGCAGAAAAGATTTTCTCCCCATGATCTCGGCAGACTATGCAGAGAAATCGACGACATCTATCAAAGTGCAGGGCAAGGTGGACGCTTTCTGCGGCGCGGAAATCTATAGCTATGGTATCGCCTTTTCTTCGAAAGAAGATTTTTCCGAAGACGTGATCGTCCGTCAGGTAGAAGCTGATGAGAAAGGTGTATTTACTTCTGTTTTCGAAGGGTTGACACCTTCTACGGAATATTATTATAAAGTGTTTGTCAAGAGTGACAACGGTTATGTGGAAGCGATCTCAAAAACCAAGACCTCCGATCCGCCCAAGCCCGTGACAAAGCTGAAGATCAAGCTTTACGGTGTTCGTCCGACCAGCAAGAAAAGCATGGAAGTTTCCGTTGGTTTCGGCGAAACGATGGACTATCCGATCGCTAATGTTTCGGGCTATGTATTCGAGGGCTGGTATTATGATGAAGAATTTACAAAGCCTTATGATGTGACTACTGTGATCACAAGCGATATGGAAGCCTTTTCACTTTACGGCAAGTGGACGGCTGTAGGATAACAGCTTGACGCGAAGAAAAACCGCTCGCTCAAATGGGTGGCGCTCATGAAACAGTTGTATAATTGATTTCGTGCGATAGTATGTAAATAAACAGAACGTTAAATAAGAATTTGACGAGGTGAGAATATGGCAATGTGGAATCCGTGGAGAGGTT
>CAYXQF010000118.1:0-3145 GCA_964466625.1 uncultured Lachnospiraceae bacterium
CTGTTTTCAATCGGTATCTTTCGTGTCTCGACCATCCACTGGGATTGTACGTTGCTAAATTCAGACACCTCGTTTGACTTAAACTCAGCTTTGGGCATCATCGTTGATTGCTCTGTTTCACAAACAGTTGCGAGTTTGATCCTTGCTACCAGATCCGTAATCGGACCGGTTAAATAATCCAGCGCACTATTGATGAGCGGATTATCATACACCGACCGGTCAGCGACGATCAAGTTAACCCGCTTACCACTCGTCACGTTTACCTCTTTGGCAGGAGTCCATGTTTGTACCTGCATAGCACCTTGATATCTTTCAAAAGGATAGAAGAGCCGATATTCCTTCTCTGACAAAACGACTCGAAAGTATTCGCGTTTTTCCGGGATCAGGCCGTTCTCAATTGTTTCTCTTGCGTAAACGTGATACTCGCTGATCAGCACGTGTTCACCTGCCGTTTGAATGTATCTTACCGTTTCACACTGATCCGAATGCCGATAAGTGCTCTTGGGATACCTGAAAAACTGATTCCCGCATGTCGGACATATAGGTGTGTCTGAATCGGTTTCACCCTTGGTGCCGCATTTTAAGCAAAAGTATTTTGATACCTTGCCATGCTCAAAAAGCAATCTGTCATCCCTGAACTTTGCTGCCATATCCACAACAATAGAATCCGGCAGATCAAGCATCTGTGAAAAGACAGTTGCCTCTATCTTTTTATTGCTAATCATACCTTGCTCTCCTTGTCCGGACTACGGTTTGTCCTTTCTATGTTGTAGTCCTGAACCGCAAGAGCAATCGCGTTCCAAAAGCCACCAACGAAGTATTCGTCTTTTGCAGCATAATGCTGTGCCTCCTCCGCTATATGAGCTATATCAGACTCATTTTCGGGTATGGCAATCCCTTTGGCTTCCATACGATCCTTGACTGCCTTAATCCAGCGTTCTGCCTCGGTATCGGGTTCCTCTACCGTTATCTCCTTGATTTCTCCGTAGAGAATATCTCCATCCTGTAGCAATATCTTATATGTCCCAGCCGTAATAGTCGCGTCTTCGATAATTCGTTCCGCCAACTTATACTCTCGGCGCTGTGATCGATATTGCTCCCTCATAAAGGATCGTGCTTCTTTTTTTGTTGCACACGGTCCGTGGATGTTGATTCCAAGTCCAAGATTATCCGCTTCCAAGACTACGTACATTGTTTTACTGCTCATCGTCTTTCTCCTTTTTTAATTTGAACTTTGTTGTTATAATCTGTCCATTCAACGGTGGATCACACCATCTCGCTGTTCTACTGAAATCAAACATCTTGAGTCCCGTTGAAAAATCAATATTCAATGCTTTGCAGACCAAATCGGTATCCACCCATTCTCCCTTAAATAGATCCCTGATAGCATTTATCTGATCCTGTGTTTCAAGAATGGGGTGAAAATCTACCGCGTCATATGCGCCGCCCCAGTGATTAAACTCAATGTTACAGCTCTCATACTGCTCATTTTGCCTCAGCAAATCAAAAACATCGATTTTTTTCGTCAAGTCATCCATCGCTGTCCTCCTCAAAATTCTCTGGAACCTCGAACCATCTGTATTCGTGATGCCATACGCCCTGCTTGTCAAAGCCGGAAACGTCAACAAGAACTACGTTCAGTTCGTTTTCCACGATGTGATCGATCTCGGTCAGCGCATAATTCCAATGCACATCCTGAAGACCGTGTTTCTTAAGTACCGCTTCAATTTCTGCCACAGTATTATCCTGCTTGAAGCAATAACAGTTTCCCGTCAGCTTCTCACAGTATGTCTGCGGTGTGTAAAGCTTTTGTGATTTAACCATTATTCATCCTCCTTGTTGTTTTGGATTTTCTTTTCAGACAAAACCACACGAATGGCTTCGGTTTCTTCATAACCGTACTTATCCATTCGATGACGAACCTCGTATGCAAGCTTCATTGCCTGCTCTTCATCCTTGATACCGTAATTCTCCATCATATACTCAGCAGTACAAGCCACCTCATAATAGTTGTTTACGGCTACAAGATCGCTTTCATCAAGCGTGATTCCTTTGATTGTAAGGGATATATTCACGTCGGCTTCCCCTCCTTCCTTTTGAATGTTGTGTATGTTCCGCACTTCGGACAGGTTACCTTTGGCCATTCATCGATAAGCTCGACAGTCTGCACGTCGGGACATCCGCAACAATCGGTGATAATCCCGATCAGAGTTGCTTTTTCAAGCACATCCGGTCGGTAGCGTTGATTAAAGCGAACGTAATCAACCCATTTGGGATCATCGAACAGATGCATCGAGTGCTTGATCAACGTATCGCGTTCGAGTGTTTTCCTGTCACTATCGCAGAAGTTATGCTCTTTTTCCCACGAAAGCAGCTGTTTGAAGAGTTCCTGCTCTCCGTCCCTCTCAATGAGAAATTTCATAAGAGACAGCCATTCGCTCTCCTCAATGTCACCGATTTTCGTCATACAGCCGTTCCGATAATCGTAGACCTTATCCCTGCCGGTACCGGATATATAGATTGCTCTACCGGTTCCATACATAAATCTGATGTCCTCGATTTTAAGATCTGCGACACTGTATCGCTTATCACTTGCCGCTACGAAATCGGTTTGACAGAAGACCTTTACCTCTTTTTTAGCCATCTTCATCCTCTCCCTTCAGGTTGATCACTCCATAAAGTGTGTTACCAAGGAACCAGTACACGTCGTCGCTGTGAAAGCGATCCTCCGCATAGGATATCAGGTTATTGATGAGAGTCTTGACCTCGTGAGAAAATTCGGGGTAATCCTTATCGATCACGCGCCAGAAGCAGTATCTTGTCAAGGTATCGTATTCACCCGAATAGTCATACTCCTCTTTGCACTGGTTGAAAACTTCATCATCTTCAAGTTCGGAATAAGCTTCCTCGTCAAGAGAAAGAACAAGTTCAAGTTCTCTGAGTCCATTTTGATCAAGCGACCAAAACCTATCACTCTCCTCAAAGATAACGAAATCAGGATAAACGCAGATGGGCTTCTTCATTGAACCACCCCTTTCTGTATCACACTCCAATAGTTGGGTGTATACCATTTATCCCATGTTTCCGTCGTTAGAGAGTTCCCATGAATCACTACTGCGGGTATTCCATAAAGAGCAAGCTGAAT
>CAYXQF010000118.1:3245-4486 GCA_964466625.1 uncultured Lachnospiraceae bacterium
AATGCTTGATAGCGGAGCCCGCAGAGAGGCCTGCGACCAACCGATCATCTCCTCTTCGGGTATGTGATACTCGTCGGGAACAAACTTGTCTCCGTCATAACGCGGCGCTCTCGGTCCCATTACCTTATCCATCTCGGTCTTGGTTGTCGTTTTCATAATCATCGCCATTCGCTTTTCAGCGATTCCCTGCAACAATTTCTCCACGTAACCAAGTTTTTTGTAATACTCGATTTGCCAACGTAATGTACCAAGTGCCCTTAGACGAAGCTCTTGTACCTTTGGTGGGATAGATTCATCTGCAATCACTTCGCCAATCTTCATAATGATAAGCAGATCATAGTCATACATCGACCTCACCTCCGTATTTCTTCTCGTAGGTAACGTTCTTAACGATGGGAGCCAGATACTCAATGTACCCGTCATACCAATCGTCAAACTCCACGCCGTTGTTGGGATGAGGGTTGAACTCACTTTCCTCAACATCCTGCTTCATGTCATAGGCTACGTCAAAAAGACCGCTCGTGTCTTCAGGATCATCTACGTCGAAATGGAAGGACAGATCGTAAGCATACTTCTCTACCCATTCAACGATAAAGCATTTCACCCTATCCCACATTTTGTTTTCTGCATCGTAGTCCTCAGTTTGATACGGATCTGCTTTAACGATCTTTTCGCTTTCCTCCGCAAACTCCATCTCCTCTATCTCAATTCCAAGCTTACCCGAATGGGTATCGGAATACAAGCCGATTTGAGAGACGGCGAATTCCTTGAGGTCAGCAATTGCAACGTCGTAATTTCCGTTATCAAACTGCAATCGCTTAAAGCAAATCGTGTAGTCGTCTTTCTCACGCTTCATGCTGCTTTCTGCCCACTGAACGTTGACGCATCTTCCGTTCGCCAGAATGATTTCGAAATACTCGATGACCAGATCCGGCACTTGACTCTTTGCACTAACGTACAAATTCATTTTTGAAATCTCCTTTCTCTGAAATGTTTATATAGACGGGTAGCCGTTGGCTTCCCGAATAAAAAGGTTGGGGAGCCGCAAGGCTCAATCTATATAAAAAAGCACACAAAGACATAATTATCCCTGTGTGCTTTGTAGGCGCATTGCCTCGGAAAAAGAAAAAGTGCCAATAACGCACTTTCGTGCGATACTGACACTTTGAATGAACTCTGATAAACTGTAACTGCTCGGTGGCAATTTTGAAACTTTACGGTTTAATTATAACAGATTGGAC
>CAYXQF010000119.1:0-4443 GCA_964466625.1 uncultured Lachnospiraceae bacterium
CGGTGTAATAATTCCGTTCTGTTTCAGTACATCAGCAAACTGGCTTTGGCTTTCGATCAGTTCAAGTGTAACATCCTTCTCGTTTTTGAACCGAATTACAAGGGGCGAGGCATCCTCTAAATCGACTTTTACAATGAGGCGTACTTCTTTTGAATTAGGGTCCTTGCTTTCATAGTGATAGCGTTGAAGTTCAGAAACACTTCTTATTTTTGCAAAGATGTTATAATCTTGCAAAATAGATTCAATATTTTCATTCGTTATATTAAACATGGCCTACTCCCGTTTTATCAACGCAAATTATGCTTCAACGTATGCGTAGATCAGCTTCAAGGTATTTTCAATGCCTTTGACGTGTGTGCGTTCATAGCTGTGGGAGGCGAAGACACCGGGACCGATCAGTGCATGGCGCGCGTCAAGACCGCTGCGCATTGCCGCACCTGCATCGGAACCGTAGCTGGGATAAATGTCTGCGGCGTAATCAAGCTGATTTTCTTTCGCGAGCTCGATCAGCTTGGAGGTCATCTCATAATTGTAAGGACCGCCGGAATCCTTGCAGCAGATGGAAACCATCGTTTCGTCGCATGCAAGATCGTTACCGACGCAACCCATATCCACGGCTAAGATCTCTTCAAAATGACTGTGTGTCAGCGGTGCCGCGCCGTGACCGACTTCTTCATGAACGGTAAACATGATGTCGATTGCGCGAGAGGGCATAACGTCTCCTTCCTTGATCGCTTTGGCCAATGCCATGAGCATGCCGCTCGAAGCTTTATCATCGAGATGACGGCTCTTCAAAAAACCGCTTGCGGTCAGTTGCACGCGAGGATCCCAGCTGATAAAGCAGCCGGTACCGATGCCAAGCGCTTTCACGTCCGCAGCGTTTTTCACAAGCTCATCTAATACGATTTCCATGGTGTCTTCACTGCGCTCTTTGTTTCCCGAACCGGGGAAAACATGTTGGGAAGCGAAGGTCGTTTGTACTGTGCCGGAATAGATGCGCCCGTCACGGGTGTGAACAAGACAATTTTCCGTTTCTATCGTTGCGTCTTGATAACCGCCGATATGCGTATACCGAAGGGCGCCGTTTCCCTTGATCGAACGAACCATAGCGCCGAGGGTATCCACGTGTGCGGAAAGAAGCATCGGGTGTTCGCCGTCACAAAGATGGCACATCACGCTTCCTTTTCGTGTACGGATCGGTGCATAGCCCATGGCGGTCAGTTCCTTGAGCAAATAGTCGGTCGCGTCTTTGGTAAAGCCTGTCGGACTGGGAATGTGTAAGAGATTTTGGATCTGTTCCAATGCGTATTCGGTGTGAGTCATGCGCAGTTCCTCCAAGATATGTATTTTTATTTTATTATAGCATGATTGCCGTTATCTTGCAAGCGGTATCTTGCGCAAAAGCTTTTGTGATAAGGAGTGATTTTTTAGTTTCGACGATTGAGCAATATTGTCCAACAAAAAGTAATTTTTGTTATTGCGAAAGAAAAAAAGCTTTGATATAATATAAATAGTTGTTATACGTCGTTAGTTTTCACATAAAAGGAGAACGTACAATGAGTGAGATGATCAAAGAAATGAATCTGAATCCGTGGGAACAGGGATTTTGTTGGTTTTGGGTTAATGATGAGGAAATTTTTTCTTATACGGAAGAGGATTTTGAACGCCGCGTAAAAGTCCTTGGGGAGTCGGGCATCACGGTGATCATGACTTTTAGCCTAACACATTTTAGAATCGGATATTATCCGTATTGGGAAGAATATAACCGTTGTCTGGAAAAATTGGTTCGGGCTTCTCATAAGTGGGGGATCCGTGTGGTGGAACATCACAGCGCATCGCTTGCGTCATGGGTGCTTGATGAGGGCGGTTGGGCAAAGCTGGAAAGTGAATTTTATGCACGCTCGAAAGGAACGTCAAAATATGATAATTGGAAAAAGATCTTTCCTTTTTTGACTTATGATTATAAGATCGGTGAGGTGGATTTCCGTTCCTTTATGCAGATCGACGGCAGGACGGGAGAGCACGCGCGAAACAGATATCGCACGTATTCTGCCTGCTATAACAATCCCGACTATCGAAAGATTTATTTCGATTATATGAAAAGTGTGGTGGCGACAGGGATTGACGGCATTATGAACGATGACGTTCAGTTTTTTGGCGATGAAAATGCCTGTGCTTGTGCGCATTGTCGAAAACTGTTTAGAGAGCAAACGGGCTACGAGCTTCCCACGTCTGAAAACTGGGATTCTTTTGCAAAAAATTATGATGATCCTGCTTATATCGCATGGAAAAAATTTAAGTTTGACAGTACGGAAAGAATGTACCGTGATCTTGATGCTTTTTATGCATCTCTCGGGGTGAAACTTATGCGCCCGAATTATTCTTCTTGCGTGCTGAAGCAATGTCCGACATGCTATCCTTTTGATCTTTGTACGGATCTTTGGGATTTTATTTTCCAAGAAAATTGTAACAGCGATATTATGAAAGAGTCCTATATGGACTTTATGGCAGAAGCGGTCCATCGCTATGCCGCCGGCAAACGCAAGGGTGTTCCGACCATGTCCATGTTTTATCCTGACAGACCGGATAGCGTGTATTTTTCTTGGGCGCTTTCGCGTTCTTGGGGACAGCTTTATACAGGAACCTCTCAAGGTATTGATATTACGCCGATGGAATTGCTGTATCGCAATTTTGAGAAAAGATATATGCGCTTTTATACTGCACCGGATAAAATTTCGGACATCGCATTTTATTTTTCTCGCCGCACACGCGATTATACTGCGGCAACCTTCAAACGTTTTATGCAACACATGATCGGTAGCATGCAAGCGGCTTATGCTTCAGGTTTTTGTCTTGATATGGTCATGGAAGAAGATCCTATGGAAGAGCTTTTGCGCCATGAAACGATCGTGCTTTCTTATGCGGCGATGATGGCAAAAAGTGAAATTGAGCGCTTTACGACTTTTGTTCGTGCCGGCGGAAAGCTTGTGATCCTTGGTGATTTTGCGATATACGATGAAGATGGCAGTGTTCGTCCTCAGGAAGAGATTGATCGTTTGTTTGGTGTTCCGATGGTGACCGATGCCGCAACGAAGTTGGGCGATGGGGAGATCCTGCGTATGAGTTTTCGTCCTTCCGTCAGCGAATATCAGCGTCCGATCTCTTGTAACCGTCACGTGAAAAATCTCGTTCCTGTTCCTGCGGAACCCTCCAAGTGGAACGCTCAGAGAGCGGGAACCGGAAAACTGCTACATTCGCTCATTATGCCGAAAACAGAAGTGAAATCGGAAAACGATCATCTCGTTGTGACGGCGTATGATGTGGAAGGTGCGCGTGTAGTGCATATTATCAATCTTGCTGACACGATGTCGACAGAAGATGCGCTTGTGACACACAATGACTTGATTCCGGGCTTCTGTGAGGGTGCGCCAAAGCAAGAAAAAATGACGTTGATACTTCGTGCATTGCCTGCGTTCGACGTCAAGCGCGTATATCTCTTGACACCCGAAAGAGAAGATCCGTTGCCACTTGCCCTTAAATTGGAGGACGAGATCGGTATCATAGAAATTCCGGAAGGCGTTTTTGCCGCTTACGCAATGGTGGTTTTGGAAAATTCGTGATGAATAAGGTTTAAAGGAGCAATATTTATGAGAAATAAGATGATCGAATGTATCGAAAAAGAAAAGTTGATCGTAATTGCACGCGGGGTGGAAGAAGAAAAGCTGATCCCTCTTGCGGAAGCGATGTATGCAGGCGGTGTTCGTTTGCTGGAAGTTACATACGATGCTTCGGGAAAAATGCCCGATGAAAAGATCGCTGAGCATATTGCGCTTTTACGTGCGCATTTTGCGGACAGAATGCTGATCGGTGCTGGGACTGTTTTGCATGAAAAACAGGTCTTATTGACGAAAGATGCGGGCGGTGGTTTTGTGATCTCTCCCGACGTGAATGTGGCTGTAATACAGAAAACGCGTGAACTGGACATGGTTTCGATTCCGGGTGCTTTGACGCCGACGGAAGTGCAGACCGCGCATCGGGCAGGGGCGGATTTTGTAAAGCTTTTTCCGATCGATGCTTTTGGCACATCGTATTTGAAAGCTGTGAGAGCGCCGCTTTCTCATATCCGATTTTTAGCTGTTGGCGGCATTGACGAAAATAATATTTCTTCTTACCGAAAAGCCGGTGCTTGTGGATTTGGCGTTGGTTCGAGTATTGTGAACAAAGAAATGCTTGCCAAGAATGACTATTCTTCACTTACGGCACTTGCTGAAAAATACGTGATGGCAATCAAAAATAATATATAAAGACTTAAAAACGGAGTTGATGTTCTCAACTCCGTTTTTGATCATTGTAGCCCTGAGCAAAATAACAAAAAGCCTTGTAGAATCAGGAGAAAAGCCTGCTCAGGAAAAAGACTTATCACTCCAAATATATAGAAAACGG
>CAYXQF010000120.1:0-4432 GCA_964466625.1 uncultured Lachnospiraceae bacterium
CCTTCGCGCCCGAACATTTTGCAATGGTCGAACAGGTCGACAGCATGAAGCGTAAGCAGTTTGCCAAGGGCATGAATCAGATCGCGCAGGAAGGTGCGATCCAGATCTTCTTCGAACCCGGCGGCGGTATGGAACGCGTAATTGTCGGCGTTGTCGGCGTGCTCCAGTTTGAAGTTTTGGAATACAGACTCAAAAATGAATACGGTGTTGACGTTCGTCGCTCCAATCTTTCCTATGAGCATATTCGCTGGATCGAAAATGAGGATTTGAACCCCTCGACGCTCAATATCACCTCCGACACCAAATGGGTGCAGGACTTCCGCGGCAAAAACCTCTTGATCTTTACCAGCGAATGGAATATCCGCTGGGCGCTTGAAAAAAATCCCGGTCTTGAACTTTCTGAGTTCAGCCGCAACTGATGTGAGGTGGCAATATGAAAATCGAGATTCAAAAGCTTCGTGAAAACGCGATCCTTCCCACGCGCGGTTCCGCGCTTGCGGCAGGCTATGACCTCTATGCTTGCATAGAAAACGACGTGCAGATCGCGCCCGGTAAAACAGAAAAAATCGGCACCGGTCTTGCGATCGCCGTTCCCGAAGGTTATTTCGGTGCGATCTTTGCCAGAAGCGGTCTTGCCGCAAAAGAAGGACTTCGTCCTGCAAACTGTGTCGGCGTTGCGGATTCCGATTACAGAGGCGAATACATCGTGGCACTGCACAACGATTCTGACGTTACTCGCACGGTAACCCCTGGCGAACGTATCGCACAGCTTGTGATCATGCCGTTCCTTTCTGTGGAATTTGAGGAAAAGGAAAGTCTTGATAAGACGGCGCGCGGTGCCGGTGGCTTTGGCAGCACGGGCAAATAAAGAGACGTTATCCCTGAAACCTCAATATGGAAATTTAAGAATATTATATATTTACAAATATAGGATTTTGTAGTATAATTATTTTATAGAGAAAAAATCCCAAATCTTGAATAAAGAAGGTAACTTATTTTGAAAAGAAAGATTCTGGTTATCGGCGGAAGCTACATGAACCTGCAGATGAAAGTGAATCCCAAAAGCAAAATGGGAACGACCACCCTCGGCAGTGAATACCGTTACCACCCCTTCGGAAGCTCGGCGCTTGCGGCGATCGCAACGGCAAAGCTCGGCGGTGATTGCGTTTTCGCAACACGTTTCGGTAACGATACCAACGGCAAACGCCTTTATGAATATTATAAAAGCTGCGGCATCCTTACCGATCTTATGAAAAAGGACGAGGTTGCCCAGACGGGCATGAGCATCACGATCTACAGCGATCTGGAAAAACACAGCAACTACGTTTCTCACGGTGCGAACGCGAAGTTCACAAAAGAAGAAATTGACGATGCTTTTATCACGATGCCTGATATGTTCCTCGCTCCATTGGAGGAGATCGGCTACGAAGCACACACCGTGATGGAATCCGTAGACGAAAACGAGAAAAAAGATGATACCCGTGAAATTCCTGTGGAAGCGGAAGAGAAAAAAGAAGATTCCGCTCCTGCTGATGAAAAAGAGGAAAAGGAAGACGATGGCGTTTTGATGTCTTCCGATGCAGACGAAGACGATGACGAAGAAGATGAATTTGCTCCCGCGGAAGCGGATAAGAGCATCGCTTCTGAAACCATCTCTTCTTATCAGAAGCATGAAAGCCTTGCCCTCTATGCTTTGCAAAAAGCGGAAGACCGCAACGTGGATATGCTGATGCAGTACACGCCGTTCACTTCGCAGTTCCCCTTGGAAAGTCTCAAGAATATCAAAATTCTTGTCGTTTCCGATGAGATGCTTTATCACGTGACCGGCTTTTTCCCGAACAACACGGAAAAAACGCTCCGCGCACTCGTGGCACTTTCCCAAAAGATCAAATCGAAATATTACGTCGTTCAGCAGGGCGATGATACCGTATTTATTTATGACGGTATTCATTACGAGATCGTGACCGCTCCCGTGATGCTTCGCACGATGACGAAAAACGCAGGCAAAAAGATGCAGCAGACTTTCATCGGCGCACTTGCGGCGGAATATCTCGAAAGCAAAAATATCCTTCGTGCCTGCAAATTTGCCGTGATCGTAAGTCTACTTACCAAGGGTAAATTTGGCAACCTTGAAAAGATGATGTCGCTTCCCGAGCTCCGTCAGTATGCGGCGGAAAATGGCTTCGATCTTTACCGTTGAGGTTTTTATGGCACAGATCAAAAAGATGCTCGGCGTGGACTACGGCGAAGCGAGAACAGGACTTGCACATTCTGACGGACTTGGTCTTTATGCTGTCGGCATGGGCAATATCAAAAGCTACAATATGGAAAAAGCGGCGGCGGACATCGCGGCGAAAGCTGGGGAGATCGGTGCAGAGCTGATCATCATCGGTAAGCCCGTTAACATGAACGGCACGATGGGCGAAAAGGTGGAAAAGGTGACAAAGCTCGGTGAGCTGATCGCGACTCACACAGATATCCCGATCGACTTTTACGATGAACGTATGACGACGATGAGCGCACACAAGATCCTGCAGGAAAGCGGGATCCGCGCGAAAAACCGCAAACAGATCGTCGACTCCCTTGCGGCAGAATTGATTCTGCAAGGATATATGGACAGAATGAGAAATACTTAACGATATCACAAAAAAAGAAAGAGGAATTTTAACTATGGAACAGACCAAAAAGACCATGGAAAAGATCGTTGCGCTTTGCAAAAACCGCGGTTTTGTTTATCCCGGTTCCGAAATTTACGGCGGTCTTGCCAATAGCTGGGACTTCGGCCCCCTCGGCGTTGAATTCAAAAATAACATCAAAAAAGCATGGTGGAAGAAATTCGTTCAGGAATCCAAATATAACGTTGGTCTTGACAGTGCGATCATCATGAACAAAGAAACATGGGTGGCTTCCGGTCACCTTAAGGGTTTTGCGGATCCTCTTATGGACTGCAAAGCGTGCAAAACTCGTCACAGAGCGGACAAGCTTATTGAAGATTATGCGGCAGAAAACGGCCTGAATGACAATCCCGGCGGTTGGTCTAACGCAGAACTTATGGCGTATATCAAAGAACATAACATCGCTTGCCCTGATTGCGGCAGCCATGATTTCACAGATATCCGTCAGTTCAACCTTATGTTCAAAACCTTCCAGGGCGTAACAGAAGACTCCACAAGTGAGCTTTATCTCCGTCCCGAAACCGCACAGGGTATCTTCGTAAACTTCAAAAACGTGGCAAGAACCACCAGAAAGAAAATGCCTTTCGGTATTGCACAGATCGGTAAATCCTTCCGTAATGAGATCACTCCCGGTAACTTCATTTTCCGTATTCGTGAATTTGAACAGATGGAGCTTGAATTCTTCTGCCGTCCCGGCACAGACCTTGAATGGTTTGCATACTGGAAAGATTACTGCGCAAACTTCCTTTACTCTCTCGGCATGAACAAAGAATATCTCCGTCTTCGTGACCACAGCGCGGAAGAGCTTTGCTTCTATTCCAAGGCAACAACTGACTTTGAATATCTTTTCCCGTTCGGTTGGGGTGAACTTTGGGGCATTGCTGACCGTACCGATTATGACCTTACACAGCATCAGGAACACAGCGGCGAATCCATGGAATTCTTCGATGACGTGACAGGTGAAAAATATATTCCTTACGTTATCGAACCTTCTCTCGGTGCTGACCGTGTGGCTCTTGCCTTCCTCGTTGACGCTTATGACGAAGAAGAAATCGGTGACAAAGACGTTCGTACCGTTATGCACTTCCACCCGGCTCTCGCTCCGATCAAAGCAGCTGTCCTTCCTCTTTCCAAGAAGCTCAGTGAAAAAGCTTGGGCGATCCACGATGAACTCGCAAAATACTTCATGGTTGATTTCGATGAAGCAGGTTCTATCGGTAAGCGTTATCGCCGTCAGGACGAAATCGGTACACCTCTTTGCATCACTTATGACTTTGATTCCGAAAACGACGGTTGTGTAACGGTTCGTGATCGCGACACCATGGAGCAGGAAAGAATCAAGATCGAAGATCTCAGAGCTTATATCGAGAAAAAGATGGAATTCTAATCTGTCAGATAAATGGATAATTTAAAATGTACGAGCGACTTTTGAATAAAAATGAACCGCAGACGATGGAATCCTTAACCGCATATTGCGGCGAACAGGGGGAGGCTTTTGTTGCATTGAGCGCATGGCTTTCGGAATCCTATGATACGGAACAGCAGCTTTCTTTTCCGTACGGAAATCATTACGGTTGGTGCATTTCGCATCGAAAAAAGAAAAAACTAATCTGCAATATTTTTGCGGAAAATGGTGCTTTCGCGGTAATGATGCGTCTTTCTGATCAGCAGTATGCTTCTGTTTACTATAATCTTTGCGAGTACACACAAAAGGCGATTGATGAGAAATATCCGTGTGGTGATGGCGGCTGGATTCG
>CAYXQF010000121.1:0-4366 GCA_964466625.1 uncultured Lachnospiraceae bacterium
GCTCCATGGTCCCATTCTCACAGAAAACCTCTGCTACTATCTCGATCTTTACAACACCTGGTCGAGCTACAAGCCCGAAGAAGAAGGCATCGTGATCGCGTACACCTCCGTTTACGGCAACACCAAGAAAGCAGTTCTCAAGCTTGAACAGATGCTGAAAGAACGCGGCTGTGAAAAGGTCGTTGTCACAGACCTTGCGAGATGCGACATGGCAGAAGCTGTGGAAGATGCTTTCCGCTACAGCAAGCTCGTCCTTGCCACCACCACCTACAACGGTGAGATCTTCCCGTTCATGCGTGAATTTATCAATCATCTCACCGAAAGAAACTATCAGAACAGAACCGTTGCTTTCATCGAAAACGGCAGCTGGGCCCCCATGGCAGCAAAGGTGATGAAGGGTATGTTTGAAAAGAGCAGAAACCTCACCTACACCGAAACCACCGTCAAGATTCTTTCTGCTTTGAACGAAACAAGCGAAAAACAGCTCGCAGATCTTGCGCGTGAGCTTTGCGAATGCAAAGAATGCGACTGCGAATGTGAAACCGACGCGGCTCCTGCCGGCAAAAAATACGTTTGCAAGGTTTGCGGCTACGTTCACGAGGGTGAAATGCCCGACGATTTCCGTTGCCCGCTTTGCAGAGTCGGCAAAGAATTTTTCGTGGAAAAATAAATAATTCGCCTGCCCCATCGGTTTTCCCACTTGAAAAACGATGGGGTAACCCATTTGGGAAAGGAGATTTTTATGAAAATACTAATTATCGGCGGTGTCGCAGGCGGCGCCAGCGCGGCTGCAAGGATCCGAAGACTTGACGAAAAAGCAGAGATCCTTCTGCTGGAGAGAAGCGGTTATATCTCCTATGCCAACTGCGGTCTGCCGTATTATATCGGCGGCACGATCCGCGAGGAAAGCAGTCTTACCTTGCAAACGCCCGAAAGCTTCGGACGGCGTTTTCGTGTCGACGTGCGCGTTTTGCATGAAGCGATAGGGATCGACACCGAAAAAAAGACCGTGACGGTGAAAAACAGAGCCACGGGTGAAATTTACACGGAAACCTACGATAAATTGCTCCTTTCTCCCGGCGCAAAGCCCGTCATTCCTTCGTTTGCACCTATGGAAAGCGACAAAGTTTTCACCCTGCGCACGGTGGAAGATGCTTTGCGTATCCGCGCTTATACCGAGCGGCAAGCGCCGAGGAGTGCTGTCATCATCGGTGGCGGCTTCATCGGACTCGAAATGGCAGAAAACCTTGTAAACGCGGGAATCTCCGTGACACTTTTGCAACGCGGTGAACAGCTTTTCCCCGTCTTTGACGGAGATATGGCATCGTTTTTGCACGCAAAATGCCGTGCGGCAGGCATCAAACTTCATCTGCGTGCAAACGTCATAGACATGAGCGCCGATGAAAGCGGTATCACCGTCACGGCGGAAAATATGGCACCAATGCACGCCGACATGGTGATCCTTGCGATCGGTGTCACACCCGAAAACACGCTCGCGAAGGAAGCAGGACTCACACTCGGCGAAAAAGGCGCGATCGCCGTCAATGACAAGATGGAAACCTCCGCGCCCGACGTTTATGCCGTGGGTGATGCTGTGGAAATTTTACATACCGTGACCGAAAAACGCGCGGTGATCGCGCTCGCAGGTCCTGCTAATAAAGAAGGGCGCATCGCCGCGGACAATATCTGCGGCAAAGAAAGCCATTACAGCGGCGCGCAGGGTTCTTCGATCATGCGGCTTTTTGATATGACAGCCGCCGTGACGGGCATTGGCGAAAAAACAGCACGCGCACTCGGCCTGCGCTATGAAAAGGTGATCCTTTCACCCTCCTCCCATGCGAGCTATTATCCCGGTGCCAAGGTGATGACGATGAAAGTCCTCTATGAAAAAGGCACGAAAAAGCTTCTCGGTGCGCAGATCATCGGCTATGACGGCGTGGATAAACGTATCGACGTTTTGGCAACGGCGATCTTCGCAGGGCTTTCGGCAGACAACCTCAAAGACCTCGATCTTGCGTATGCACCGCCCTATTCCTCCGCGAAGGATCCCGTCAACATGGCAGGATTTATCATCGACAATATCGAAAGCGGCATCGTGAAGCAATTTTATTATGAAGATATCGAATCGCTCCGAAAACGGAAAGACGCTTTTCTTCTCGACACGCGAACACCCATGGAATATATGCGCGGACACGCAGAAAGCTTCGCTCATATTCCGCTGGACGAACTGCGCGACCGCATCTCGGAGCTTCCGCGCGACAAAAAAATATATGTGATGTGTCAAAGCGGATTGCGCAGTTACCTTGCCACCAGAATTCTCATGCAAAACGGCTTTGATGCTTACAATTTCGCAGGCGGCTATCGCTTCTATGAAAGCGTGCAAACGGATCGTCTTGCTGCATGTCAAGCTTATACATGCGGAATGGAACCCTAAAAGGAGGCATTTATGGAACTCGTACTTCTCACCGCGCTCGGCGTTGGCGGCGCGACTGTCATCGGCGCCGTGATCGGCTTTTTATTCAAAAAAATCTCCCACCGTTTTTCGGATATCGTCCTTTCCTTTGCCGCAGGCGTCATGCTTGCCGCCGCCGTGCTGGGACTTGTTCTGCCGTCGCTTGAATACGGCGGCAAATACGGTCTTGTCATCACGATCGCAGGCATCTTCGTAGGTGCTCTCTGCCTTAGCCTTGTGGATAAGCTCGTACCGCATCTGCACAAGCTCGTCGGCGCGGATACGGAAACGCATCACAACGCAAACCTTAGCAAGGTCCTGCTCTTTGTGACCGCGATCGCGATCCACAATCTGCCCGAGGGCATTGCCGCAGGCGTTGGCTTTGGTTCGGGAAACACCTCACAAGCTTTGATGATCGCAGGCGGTATCGCGCTTCAGAATATCCCTGAGGGCATGGTCATCATCGGACCGATGCTCGCCGCAGGCGTAAAACCGGGCAAGACCTTCGTTCTCGCGATGATCACAGGCCTTGTGGAGGTCATCGGCACGCTGATCGGATTTTTTGCCGTCAGCATCGCATCGGCGATCCTTCCCTTTGCGCTTGCTTTCGCAGGCGGCACGATGCTTTACGTCATCAGTGATGAAATGATCCCCGAAACCCATGCGCACGGCAGTGAAAGAGGTGCCACTTACGCGCTTCTCGTCGGTTTTTGCGTCATGCTCGTAAGCGACGTTTTGCTCGGATAAATATTACATAAAAAGCATCGGCAAGAATGAAATTTCTTGCCGACTTTTTTATAAAAATATGGCGAAAACTGTTGTTTTTCTGTTGTTATACATGGTATAATATAAAATAGTGTAACAAAAACAAAAAAAGCCCAAGGCTCGGCGCACAAGGAGGAAACCCATGAATTTTGATCTGCAAAAAGCAAGTATGTGGAAAAGAATTTCCGCATATCTTTTCGACGTGATCCTGCTCGGCATCATCACCGTCGGCGTGGCATTTCTCCTCTCCGCCATTCTCGGCTATGATTCCTATTCCGATCGCTTGGAAACCTCTTATGAAAAGTACGAAGCGCTTTTCGACGTGGATTTCGATACGACCACGGAAGATTACGCGGCCTTCGGTGAGGTGGAAAAGCAAAATTACGATGCGGCTCTGCAGGCGCTCTCCTCTGATGAGGAAGTCGCATATCTTTATTCGATGCTTCTGAATCTCAGCATGCTCATCATCACATTCAGCTTGCTTTTTGGCTATCTGCTCCTCGAATTTCTCATTCCTCTCTTGCTCAAAAACGGGCAGACTCTCGGCAAAAAGATCTTCGGCATCGGCGTCATGCGTGCTGACAGCGTCAAGATCACCCCAATCCTACTCTTGATCCGCACCGTTCTCGGCAAATATACCGTGGAAACGATGATCCCCGTTTTCATCATTCTGATGATCTTTTTCGGTGTCATCGGCATCGGCGGCACCGCCGTCATCAGCGCATTCCTTATTTTGCAGATCGTTTTGCTGATCGCAACGAAAGCGCGCACACCTCTTCACGATTTGCTCGCCAAGACCGTCACGGTGGATCTTTCCTCCCAGATGATCTTCGAAAATGAAGAAGCGCTGATCGAATACAAGAAAAAACGCCATGCAGAAAAAGCGGCGGTTTCCCGGTAAATGATGTTTGAACTAAAAAATTTATATATAAATAAAGGAAGGAAGACTTTATGAAAGTTGAACTGCAAAATCTAACCAAAATCTTCCCCGGACGCAACAAAAAAGTCCATGAGGAGGTCGTGGCGGTCAATGACTTCACCTTCACGATTCCCGACGGCAAGCTGATCGGTCTGCTCGGCCCCTCCGGTTGCGGCAAAAGTACCACACTTTACATGATCAGCGGCTTGCAGAAGCCCACAAGCGGCAAG
>CAYXQF010000122.1:0-4285 GCA_964466625.1 uncultured Lachnospiraceae bacterium
GGTTGCAGGTACTCACAAGGGTATCACTTCCATTCAGATGGACCTTAAGATCGACGGTCTTACCCCTGAAATCATCAAGCAGGCGCTTGAAACCACTCACGCAGGCAGAGATTACATCATTGATGAAGTAATTCTCAAAGCGATCCCCACACCTCGCGCAGAGATCAGCAAATACGCTCCCAAGCTTATCACCATGAAGATCAACCCCGATAAGATCCGTGACGTTATCGGTTCCGGCGGTAAGATCATTCAGAAGATCGTTGCAGAAACAGGTGCTAAGATTGATATCGAAGACGATGGCACAATCTATATTCTTGCTGTCAACTCCGACTCTGCTAATGAAGCAAAAGCCATCATCGACGCAATCGTATTCGAACCCGTTGAAGGCTGCTGCTACACCGGCACAGTTACCAGAATCATTCCGATCGGTGCATTCGTTGAAATCGCTCCCGGTAAAGAAGGTCTTGTTCATATCTCTAAACTTGATCACAAGAGAGTTGAAAAGGTAGAAGACGTTGTTGAAGTTGGTGACAAAGTTACCGTTAAATTCCTCGGCACAGATGAAAAAGGCAGAATCAACCTCTCCAGAAGAGATGCTCTTCCCCGCGATTGATTTTTGAATTCGCTATAAATGCAAAGCCGCAAACAGCTAAGCTGTTTGCGGCTTTTTTATTTTGCGTAACCGTTATTTTCCAAGCATAAAAATACGCGAAAGTATCTTTCTCATCAAATCAAACGGAATGACCGTGAATGCAAGGAGCAAAATTTCTTTGATTGCCGACACAGCAAGTGCATGCGTTCGGAAAAGTGTGCCACCGAAAAAGATGAGAAGAATTTGAACGGCAGATACGAATATCATCACCCAAAGAAAAGTTTTGTTTTTGTTAAGCCCTGTAAACAGCCGAATTCTGGAAGTTCGGGCGTTAAAGGCGTTGAAGATTCCGCAGAATACAAAAAGTGTGAAAAATGCTGTCATAAAGCCGACAAAATCATTCAGAAAATCAAAAACTTCTCGAAAGACGTTCATTTTCAAAAAAGAAGCACACAGAATAATAGTATATCCGCCCGTGATTAAAATCTGCGCTAACATATTTTTTGTAATGATCGATTCCGTCCTGCTTTTTGGTGTTTCTTCCATGTAGCTTTTTTGCGGTGCTTCTCCCGCAAAGGCAAGACCGGCCAAGGTATCCATGATGATATTGATCCAAAGCATCTGCATCACGGTCACGGGAGTATCCACCCCGATAAATGGTCCGATCAACGAAACACCGACTGCACAGAAATTCATCGTGAGCTGAAAAACAATGAACTTACGAATGCTGTGAAAGATCGTTCGTCCATACAAAATAGCCTTGACGATAGAGGAAAAATTATTATCCAAAATGACAATATCGCCTGCCTCTTTGGCGACTTCTGTCCCGCTTCCCATTGCGAAACCAACGTCTGCATTTTTCAAAGCGGTCGCGTCATTAACGCCATCGCCCGTCATACCGACAACAAGCGAAAGCTCTTGAGAAAGACGCACCAGTCGACTTTTATCTGTTGGCAAAGCACGAGAAATTACCCGTATTTGAGGTAGAATCTTTTTCACTTCATCGTCACTCATTTGAGAAAGTTCTTCTCCCGTCAAAACGACCTCTTTTGAGTTTTCCGTTAAGATTCCGGCATCTTTTGCAATAGAGATCGCTGTTTCTTTATGGTCACCTGTAATCATAACTGTTTGAATCCCCGCTTTTTTAACGGTTTCCACAGCATTTTTAACTTCAGCGCGTAAAGGATCGCGAATCGCTACCAATGCCACAAGCATCAATTTGGAAGACATTTCGTCAAAATTATCATCTGCGATCGCCAAAACCAAACAGCGCATTTCATGAGCGGCAAACGTATCCAATTGCTGTTTCAAAAAAGAGGGAACGCCATATTTTTTTTCACCATTTGCATCAAAATATCCCGTGCATCGCGGAAGAATTTTTTCAGGTGCGCCTTTTACGAGCACAAACTCTTTCCCATTTTCGATTTTTGCCCACGAATATTTTTTTGTGCTGTTGAATGGACAAAATGCTATCTTTCGAATAGTTTTGTATTTTTGTTCGACGGGGGCAACAAATGCAAGAAGTGCTCGTTCTGTACTGTTCCCTCCAACCGCGTGTCCTGCGGTGATCACAGCAGAACTGTTCCCTATACAAGAGAGCGACACAAGCTCTTCGAAATTTTCATGCTTTTTCAAATCATCGATGCTTCGATATACATTTCCATCACCGGCAACCATTTTTTCCACACTGAGATTTCCGGTTGTAAGTGTTCCTGTTTTGTCTGTAAAAAGAATATTCAGACTTCCTGCCGTTTCAATACCAACAAGCTTGCGAACCATGACATGATCCTTTTGCATACGCATCATATTAGAAGAAAGTACCACTGTGATCATCATGGGCAATCCTTCAGGAACAGCAACCACCACGACAGAAATTGCAAGAAGTAAGCTATGCATTAAATTTTGTGCCATTTGCGGCAAATTGCGCAGTTCTGCGATAATTTGTGTGCTGATATAATCATTGTCCATCACGATCGCATTGAAAAGATCTGCAAAGGCAATAAGTACCGCCGCTGTATAACCGAGTCGGCTGATTTGCTTTGCCAAAGCAGCAAGTCTTACTTTCATGGGGCTATCAACCACATTATTTTGCAGTTCCTCGGCAAGCTTGCCATAAAGCGTGTGATCGCCAACGTCACAAACCAGCATCAACCCTTCGCCGTCACGCACCACCGTGCCTCGAAAAAGCGCATTGATGGCGCTCGGTTCATGCGGTAACTGCTTTTCACTTGGTGTTTTTATGGCTTCTCTGCTCTCGCCGTTGATGGCAGATTGATCAATGGAAAGTGACCCCTCCACCAAAACACCATCAGCCGGAATTTTTTCACCCGCAGAAAGCAAAATAAGGTCTCCTACGACAACTTCCCCGATGGGAATCTCATAAATCTTTCCGCTGCGGCGCACCCGACAATGAAGATTTTCCGCTTCCTTTTGCAATTTAATAAATGCACTTTCGCTGCCGTATTCAGACAGCGTGGATACGAACGTTGCAAGAAAAACTGCGACAGCGATTCCGATGGTTTCATAAAAATTCTTTGTTTGAAACATCAAAATGATATTAACGGCAAGTGTAACAAGCAAAATTTTAATGATTGGATCACCGAAGCTTTCCAGATATTTGGCAAAAAAACCTTTTCGTTTTTTCTTTGTAAAGATGTTTTCTCCATGCAATTCTCGTGATTTTTGCACTTCTTCGGCAGAAAGTCCCGAGAATGTCACTTGCTTTTTCGAGGTCATTTTTGATACTGTCATTCGTTTTCCCTCCAAAATTTCAAATACTTTTGTTTCAATGTATTCGAAAAAATAGGCTTTTAGCACCAACTTGACAAAAAGAACGCTGAATGATATAATTGAAAAAAACAGAAACGAGGTCAAAATATGAAGCTGATCCTATCTTCTTATGATTTTAGAAATCCTAAATCTGCAAAATTTATTTATGATCATCTCGACATGCCGATCGATGTTTGCAAAGTGTTATTTATTCCGAACGAAAAAGCAACCGAAAAACTGATCGAAAGCGGAATGTATGAATCTCGTTTAACAGAATTTGGTTTTCAAAGAGAAAATATTTATGTGTTCAACGCTCAAACGCCCGATCTCTATTGTAATTTGGATATTGATGCGATCTATATCAGTGGAGGAAACACATTTGGTACGATGAAAAAACTTCGCGATACAAAATTTGATCAAGTCATCATTGACTATGTGAAAAATGGTGTTATTTATATCGGCGGCAGCGCGGGCGCACATATTGCCTCGGCAGATATTTCTCATGTGAAAAAGTATGATATTGATACCTTCGGTCTGACAGATTTTTCGGGACTTGGTTTATATTTCGGTATTTTTGTATGTCATTATAACAGCGATCGTGCAGAGGATTATAAATATTTCAGCAAAACCTCAATATTTCCAATTTCAGCGTTAACGAATGAAGACTCGATATTGGTTAATAAAAACTAAAAATATTTTCTCAACCATAAGTTGCATTTTACTAAAAAAACAAGTTATTGTTTTTTGATAAAATCTCCGCTATAATAGAATTAGGATCCGGGTCCAAAATAACGAGAGGTGAAGATGATGACTATTGGTGAGCGCATTAAGACGTTAAGAAAAAAGAACAATTTAACACAAGAGGAGCTTGCAGACCATCTTTGTGTAACTTATCAAGCGGTGAGTAAATGGGAAAACGGAGTT
>CAYXQF010000123.1:0-4242 GCA_964466625.1 uncultured Lachnospiraceae bacterium
CAGTGCCGACTCTTGCGATTTACTAGTTTGCGTTCATGTTGGACTGTGTACCGGATCCGGTCTGCCAAACAACAAGCGGAAAATGATCGTTGAGTTTGCCGGCGATCACTTCGTCACAAGCAGTGGAAATAGCCGCAAGCTTTGCATCAGTCATTTTTTCAGGTTTGAGAGCGTGGTTTGCCATCGCGCAAGCCTTTTTCAGAATGCCGAAAGCGTGGGTGATTTCGCGGGGCATGGTTTCGATACCAACACCGATTTTGAAGTTTTCATGGCTTCTTTCGGTCTGCGCGCCCCAGAGCTTATCCGCGGGTACGCGAACTTCGCCCATCGAATCGTGTTCAATGCGATATTCCATTTGTATATTCTCCGTTTCTGCCAATTGGTTTTGGCAATTTTTATTTCAAAAATTCAGAATCTTTTATCCGAATCAAAATGCAAGACCCGAGATAACGGATTTCAAAGCATCTGCACTCTTGCGGAGAGCGATCTCCTCTTCAAGTGTAAGGGGTGTGGGAACCTTTGCGAATACACCATCGCTGTTGAGCATTGTAGGATAGCTGAGACAAACATCATCAACGCCGTGCTCGCCGTGCATCATAACGGAAACAGGTTGAACACAACCAACATTCTCAAGTACACAACGGCAAAGATGTGCAACCGACATAGAAACCGCATAGAAAGTTGCGCCTTTTCTGGAAATTACGCGGCCACCGGAAGTACGAACGTATTTTTCGATTTCTGCGTGATTGATAGACGGGAGAAGATTATTTGCATTGCGGCATTTTTCTTCATAAAGACGAGCGCCCTTACCGTTAAGAGAAACCAAAGACCACGGCACAAAGAGAGAATCACCATGTTCACCAAGAACGTATGCGTTGATATAAGTGGAATCCACGTCATAATATTCCGCAAGTCTGGAACGAAGACGAACGGAATCAAGCATCGTACCGGAACCGAAAACGTGATTTTCGGGAACGCCAGAATATTTCACGAAAGTGTATGTCAAAATATCGACAGGATTTGCAACCAACATATAAATTGCGTCGGGTGCGTATTTTGTGATTTTGGGAATAATTCCCTTCAAGATATCTACGTTAATCTGAGCAAGTTCAAGACGTGTCTGACCTGCTTTTCTCGGAACACCGGAAGTGATTATGACGATATCGGAATTTTCCGCTTCCGCATAACCACCTGCGTAAACGGAAGATGTGCTGCAAAACGGAAGACCTTGTCTGATATCCAAAGCCTCACCAAGTACTTTGCTTTCGTTGATGTCGATCATAACGATCTCATCGGCAATGCCCATAACGGAAAGCGTGTACGCAACGGTAGCACCGACACTGCCGGCGCCGATAACTGTTACTTTTTTGCCCATAAGTATTATACTCCTCTGAATCTTAACTTGCATATTGTTCAGTCGGTTCGAGCCGTTTCGTCAAAATTAGGTCTTACCGAATAATTCGCATTGATTTTTATGCTCAAAAATATGCTTATTTTACTTCTATTATATTCTATCATATAGAAATCTATATGTGAAATGTAAATAACGAATATTGATATTCTTTTACTAGTATTATAGTACGCTTCATATTAAAGCGATTTTTTCATCATTTTTGTATTTAATCGCGCTGTATCAAATCGCAAGAAATCTGTTTTTTCCTGTAAAATCAACAAATGGCTCATTACACCAAGCAAAGGCATTCTTTTTTAGAATGTTACCATTCCATTTTTAACATGATTGGTTTTAAGGAAAAGCTCCCAGTTCAGTCCTTATCGAAAATCAAATTCAATTTTATTTTTCGTTTCTGAAAGAATATTAATAAAATCTTTTTCCACCTCTGAAAACTTATACCCTTTTTGAAACACAAAAACATCTCGACATTTTTCATTGGAAACTTCACATTTTTTCTGTATTAAACCATATTGACTCAAAACTTCCGCTTGCGAAGGCGCTGAAATCATATATGCGTTCGGCAAAACTCGCAAAAATTCCATCGCAGTTGCGCGATCATAAACAAAAATTGCCTTTTCCGCCGCTGGAGATTTTGCTTCTCTTCTGACTTCTCCAAACGAAAGATACGGTATAGATTCATCACCGTAGACAATAGGTGTCATATCGCAAAGCGTTTGATAACTGATTTTTTCAAGCAAGTCGCGATTCCTATCAGAGATGGTAACCGCGCTGTCAAATTCCCAAAAAGGAATGGCATCCAAGTCTTTATCTTTAATATAATCAGTAAAATATTTTTCATGCAAAAGACGATATCGAACAATGCCAAAGCCGAAAGTTCCCATGGCAACACCGTTAATAACTTGAACGGCATTGGTCTCGCGTACATTTAACCGAACCTTACCTTCAAAATTCAATCCCTGTGAAAATTTTGAAATAGCGGCCGTGATATAATTGCAACGAGGAACCGCGATGCTCAACGATTGCGCACTGTTATCATCGCAGAGCGCTTCCATTTTTTCAATCTGTGTCAACACATTTTTCGCATAAATCAAAAAGCTTTTCCCTTTTGTCGTCGGGATCACGCCTTTTGATGTGCGTTCAAAAATCAAAAACCCCAACGTCTCTTCCAGCTCCATGATTGCTTTACTGAGGTTCGGTTGTCCCATGAACAGATTTTCTGCGGCTTGTGTGATAGAGCCAGTACGTTCAACTTCAACCGCATATTTCAAATGTAATGTATTCAATACAAAACAACTCCCCTCAGAAAAATATTTCATTATATATTATATCAAATCTTTCGAAAAAAATCAAGAGGACATTCATAAAGGACCAGGGCAATCGCTTACGAAAAATAAAACAGTGAATTCCCAAAGTAAATTCCACTGTGGAATTTACTTCGGGAATTCACTCAAAACAAAAAAAGATAAAACAAATTCCAAAAAACTATTGACAAAAGAATTAATTTATGATATTATATTTCTCGCAAGCGACGAAACGTCCTTGCCAATTAAATAATGTTTTATATTCGGAGATGTACTCAAGTTGGCCGAAGAGGCGCCCCTGCTAAGGGTGTAGGTCGGATTTAAACCGGCGCGAGAGTTCAAATCTCTCCATCTCCGCCAGCGCTAAAAACGCAAAAAAATGAGGCTACAACAGGAAAACCCAGTTGTGGCCTTGTTTTTTTGATTTTTTCTTGCTATGGAATCCTCCGTATTTTTCCGTTTTATTCTTATTTTTAAGGTGCAAAACAAGGTGTCAAACCTCATTTTGGGTGTCAAATGGGTGTCAATTTTTTTGGTGCAAAAATAACGCCGGGCGAGCCGCGAAACTGCGGCCTCGCTCGGCGTTATTTTATTTTTGCTTTAGCAAAAGACGGAAGATCTGTGCGAACATTGTTCGATTAAACCCCTAAACTCTTGACAAATCCTCCTTGCCGTACTTGAATTATTTTTTTAAAAAGAACGGCAGCACCGTTCTTGCTGAAAGGAGGTGCTTTACATGACTGTAAAACAAATCATCAAATTGATGATCGTTCTGCGTGAATTCGGCCTCTCGCATGAAGAAATCTTCAACATCATTATCCGTTTAGGATAAGGCTTCCAACAAGAACGGCACTGCCGTTCTTGTTTTTATTGTAGCACAGCAAGGCCCCTTTGTCAAGATCTGTGCCGATTTTATCGAAAGAACCACATTCCTCCCCACACCGGAAAATCGGTTTAGCCTTTATTTTATAAGGGCTTGGAAAGGAACGCATTGTCTTTTTAATTAGATTCAAAAGAAGAACGCACGCCACCTTATTGAGTGCAACTGACAAGTGCATGAGCTTTGCAACGCCTCTGCGGAGGCTCAGTGCGGAAAGTCTGTGCTTCCCTTTTCATGGCTCGCACACACGGAATTTTATTATTTCCCATTTTCTTTTTTCTTTTCATCGAAAATGTTTTGTGTGAGATCGCGGACGAAATAGCTGTTCTGCTGTTTTAATTCGTCCACGGTTGCGCACACGCCGGCATACTCCGGCGATGTGATGAGCGACCATTTGCTTTGAAGCGCAGCATCACGGAAGAAACTGCTATAGCAGTCTGTGGAGAAACGGTTGCTGTAAATCTTTTTAATGGAAAGATAATAGTCATGTTCTTCCGTTTTTGCATCGAGTGTGCCAGACTGTGTGCCGAGCTTCATCGGGATATAGCCGAAAGTATTATATACACGAACGTAATGCTTAACGAAAATCTCAAAAACATTTTTGAGAAGAAACATGAGAAGTGTGTTATCGCCACGGCGGAAACGAA
>CAYXQF010000124.1:0-3950 GCA_964466625.1 uncultured Lachnospiraceae bacterium
TTTTGGAGCACTCGGTAAGGATATCGCTATGCCGAGATGAAGTTAATACTTTGATATCCCTGAATCGAAACCGGTTCAGGGACATTTTTGTCACTATGCACGGGGGATTATTTGGGGCTTACGAAATCCTTTGCGTACAACTCATTTTATAATTGTAAACAATTCCTAAACTCGCAAAAAGATTTATATAAAACGCTTGACAAATTATATAATGGGCGCTATAATGAATTTGGAAAATCGAAAATACGGAAAAAGGAAAAAAGAAAATGAAAAATGTATATTCCATTGTTTTATCCGGCGATGTTGTGGAAAAAATAGATAGACTTGCTTACGAACACGGAACGAACCGCTCCAATATGATCAATCAGATCTTGGCGGAATACGTTTCGTATACGACACCCGAAATGCGTTTTCGGGAGATTTTTGACCGTATGCAGACCATGCTGACGGGCGGTACGTTCAAGGCGCTTGAGCCTTCCGACACCATGCTTTCTTTGCGCTCGGCGCTTTCTTATAAATATAACCCCACCGTGAAATACAGCGTGGAGCTTTATCGCGGTGAAAAGGACGCGGTGGGTGAGCTTCGTGTTTCGCTCCGCACACAAAACGCGGGACTTATTCTTTGCATGACGGAATTTTATGCGCTGTGGCATGCCATCGAGGTGAAATATCGCGGCGAGATCCCGACCTCTGCCGCCGACGGAAAATATACGCGCAAGCTGATCTTACAAAACAGAGGGAAATCCGCAGAAATCGACCTCGGGGACGCTCTTGCCGCGTACATCAATACCTTTGACCGTGCGCTGAAAACGTTCTTTTATTATCTGGATTCGAGAGCGGTCGGTGCATCGGCGCTGGAGGAAATTTACCGTGCATATCTCGCGAGCAATCGTGTTTGGATATAATATTCTTATGAAAGGATTGGTAAAGCTATGAATTTTCAAAAATTCACACAAAAAAGCATCGAAGCACTGCAAAATGCAGGGACGCTTCGCGCCACATACGGCAATAGCCAGATCACAGAGGAGCATCTTCTCCTCTCGCTGATTGGTCAAGAGGACGGCATCACTGCCGATCTTTTGCAAAGAGCGGGGGCTTCGCTCGATCTTCTTCGCGCAAAACTGCAAGCAGCGATAGAAGCTATGCCCCGTATGTCGGGCGGCGCTTCGGACGCAGACAAAATTTATATTTCCAGAGAACTGGAGAGCGCGCTTGCCGCGGCGGAAAACACGGCAAACCGCATGAAGGACGAATACGTTTCCGTGGAGCATATCTTGCTTGGCATCATGGAAAAGCCGTCCGATGAAGTCAAAAAGATCTTCAAAAGCGTGGGTCTGGAAAAGGGTGCCTTTGAAAAAGCACTGAAGGATATCCGCGGCAATCGCCGTGTGACGAGCGACAACCCCGAGGACACTTATGACGTTTTGAAAAAATACGGGCAAGACCTCACAGCGCTTGCCAGAAATCAGAAGCTGGATCCCGTCATCGGACGTGATGATGAGATCCGTCATGCCATTCGTATCCTCTCCCGAAAAACGAAAAATAATCCTTGCCTCATCGGCGAACCTGGTGTCGGCAAGACCGCAATTGCAGAAGGCTTGGCGATTCGCATCGTGAAGGGTGACGTACCCGAAAATCTGCGCAACAGAACACTCTTTTCGCTGGATATGGGCTCGCTTATCGCCGGCGCAAAATTCCGCGGTGAATTTGAGGAAAGACTCAAAGCGGTTCTGAATGAAGTGAAAGAAAGCGATGGCAATATCATTCTTTTCATTGACGAGCTTCACACCATCGTCGGCGCGGGCAAGACCGATGGCGCGATGGACGCTGGCAACCTTCTAAAACCGATGCTCGCACGTGGCGAACTGCATTGCATCGGTGCGACCACGCTTGATGAATACCGCAAATATATCGAAAAGGATCCTGCGCTGGAGCGTCGTTTTCAGCCTGTTTTGATCGACGAACCCACCGTGGAGGACACCATTTCCATTTTGCGCGGACTCAAAGAACGCTATGAGGTCTACCACGGTGTCAAAATTCAAGATGGCGCACTCATCGGTGCGGCGGTGCTTTCGAATCGCTATATTTCCGACCGTTTTCTTCCCGATAAGGCGATCGACCTTGTGGACGAGGCGTGCGCACTGATAAAAACAGAAATGAACTCCATGCCAACGGAAATGGACGAAATTTCGCACAAGATCATGCAGCTTGAAATCGAAGAAGCTGCCTTGAAAAAAGAAACCGATAAGCTTTCGGCAGAGCATCTCGAGGAGATCCGCGCAGAGCTTGCCGCACTTCGTGAAACGTTTTCGGGCATGAAAGCGAAATGGGAAAATGAGAAAACTTCCATCGGCAAGGTGCAGAAGATTCGCGAAGAGATCGAAAAAACGAATGCCGAGATCGAAATGGCACAGAATGCATATGATCTTGCCAAAGCCGCAGAACTGAAATACGGTAGATTGCCGAATCTGCAAAAAGAACTGGAAGAAGAAGAAAAACGTGCGGAATCCGCGAAAAATACGCTCCTGCGCGACCGCGTGACGGAAGAAGAGATCGCAAAGATCATCTCCCGTTGGACTGGAATTCCCGTTTCCAAATTGATGGAAGGCGAAAGGGAAAAGCTTTTGCATCTGGACGATATTTTGCATCAGCGTGTCATCGGTCAGGACGAAGCGGTGGAAAAAGTCAGCGAAGCGATTCTGCGTTCCCGCGCAGGCATCGGCGATCCGAAGCGTCCCATTGGTTCTTTCCTCTTCCTTGGACCCACGGGTGTGGGTAAGACAGAGCTTGCCAAAGCGCTTGCGGAAGCACTTTTTGACGATGAACACAATATGATCCGCATCGACATGAGCGAATATATGGAGAAATACTCCGTTTCCCGTCTGATCGGCGCGCCTCCCGGCTACGTTGGCTATGACGAAGGCGGTCAGCTCACGGAAGCTGTGCGCCGCAAGCCCTATGCCGTGGTGCTTTTCGATGAAGTGGAAAAAGCACACCCCGACGTGTTCAACGTGCTTTTGCAGGTGCTTGATGACGGACGCATCACCGACAGCCAAGGCAGAACCGTGGACTTCAAAAACACCATTATCATCATGACTTCCAATCTCGGTTCGGATATGATTCTGGAGGGCATCACCGAAGACGGCGAGATCTCCGAGGAAGCGAGAGCCGGTGTGACGATGCTTCTTCGCCGTTCGTTCCGTCCCGAATTTCTCAACCGTATCGACGAAACCGTTTTCTATAAACCGCTCACCAAAGACAATATCCGCGGCATCGTAGATTTGCTTCTTGCGGATCTTTCGAAGCGTCTTGCGGATAAACGTATCGGCGTTCGTCTTACCGATGCGGCAAAGGATTTCGTGATCGAAAACGCATACGATCCCATCTATGGGGCAAGACCGCTGAAAAGATTCTTGCAATCGCGCGTGGAAACACTTCTTGCGCGCAAGATCATTGCCGAGGATATCGCACCGGATACGGTGATCACGGTAGATGCAAAAGATGGTGTTCTTATCGCAATTATATAATATTTTCACCCACGAGGATTTTCTCGTGGGTTTTTCTTTTGAAAAATGCTGATTTTTTCACTTATTTTTATCATTATGTGTTGAAAAAAATCTAAATAAGTGTTATACTAACTCAGTATAGATTGAAAATTCAACCATTAAAGGGGAAATAGATTTTGGAAAACTTTGAAAAAGAGATTATGAGACGGCGCACGTTTGCGATTATTTCGCACCCTGACGCCGGTAAGACGACACTCACAGAAAAACTTCTTCTTTACGGCGGCGCCATTATGCAGGCAGGTGCCGTTAAAGGTAAGGCGGCAGACCGCCACGCCGTTTCCGACTGGATGGAGCTTGAAAAGCAAAGAGGTATTTCCATCACCTCCTCCGTTATGCAGTTCCAGTATGACGGCTATTGCATCAACATTCTTGACACTCCCGGAC
>CAYXQF010000125.1:0-3903 GCA_964466625.1 uncultured Lachnospiraceae bacterium
CTGCCGTAATATTTCGGCTTGCCGTTTTCATCAAGATAAGGGGTGAGGAAGCTGCGGCAGCCCATGCAGGTGTAGCAATGCCCTTCACCGTTCTTGTCGATCTTGTTCTGAAGCATGATCTTCTCGGAGATATAGTCGGGAACCATGCGCTTCGCTGTGCATTTTGCAGCAAGCTCGGTGAGGTAATAATATTTGCTGTCTTTATGAATATTGTCTTCTTCCAAAACGTAAATGAGCTTAGGAAATGCAGGCGTTACCCAAACACCCTTTTCATTTTTTACGCCTTTGTAGCGCTGACGAAGTGTTTCTTCGATGATAAGCGCAAGGTCTGCCTTTTCCTGCGCGTTCTTTGCTTCGCCAAGATACATGAAAACGGTAACGAACGGTGCCTGACCGTTTGTGGTCATAAGCGTAACGACCTGATACTGGATCATCTGGATACCGCGCTCGATCTCTTCGTAAAGGCGTTTTTCTGCGATCTTGTTGATGGCGTCTTCCGAGATATTTTCGTCAAGACCAAGAAGTTCCTCGCGGACGAGCTTGCGGATCTTCTGACGGCTCACGTCAACGAAAGGCGCGAGGTGTGTCAAACTGATGCTCTGACCGCCGTACTGGCAGGAAGCAACCTGCGCGATGATCTGTGTTGCGATATTGCACGCGGTGGAAAAGCTGTGCGGCTTTTCGATCATTGTGCCACTGATAACGGTACCGTTCTGAAGCATATCCTCAAGGTTAACAAGGTCACAGTTGTGCATATGCTGCGCGAAATAGTCCGCATCATGGAAATGAATGATACCCTCGTCATGCGCAGAAACAACGTCTGCGGGCAAAAGGATACGTCTTGTGATATCCTTGCTGACTTCGCCTGCCATATAGTCACGCTGAACGCTGTTGACTGTGGGGTTTTTATTGGAATTTTCCTGCTTCACTTCCTCATTGTTGCATTCAATGAGGCTCATGATCTGTTCATCGGTGGTATTGGATTTACGAACGAGCGCACGGGTATAGCGATAAGTAATATAGCGTCTTGCCACGTCGAATGCGCGTTGATTCATGATCTGATCTTCGACCATATCCTGAACTTCTTCCACGCTGAGCGCGCGGTTCATATTGAGAGCGGCGCTTTCCACGTCTTCTGCGATTCTTTTGATCTGCACGGGTGACATGCGAGCACTGGGAACAACGCTTTCATTGGCTTTGGTCACAGCAACGATGATCTTTCTCGGATCAAACGTCATTTCCGAACCGTTTCTCTTGATTATCTTCATAAGCAGAGCTCCTTCCTTTGCAATTTCTTCTATTTTGTGGTTGAATGTGTATTTTCTGGTATTTACCCATATATATTGTATCCAATTGCCGTCAATATGGCGGCTGTGCTTTTAATTATATCAACATCTTGTATTTTTGTCAAGAAGTTTTTACCACATATAGCGTTTCAAGGAAGAAAAAAGATGCATCGTTCCGATACACAAAAATGGAGGGCAATTGATAAAATTGCCCTTGACAAAAATCGTTTTGATGTCTTTATACAGAATCTCTCCAAAAAATTTGTTGGTTTTGATGGATTTTCCAAGTTTTCACCGCGCAAGTCACAATGCTACAAATTGTGCTTTGCGATTCTCATAATAACTATATGTAGTGAACCCTATAGCACGGAGCAAGCGTTTCGTTTCAGAAAAAGCGTTTCCGATGCGATCAGGCGTGTGTGCATCACTGCCAAGTGTGAGCAGTGTGCCGCCCACCTCACGGTAAAGCTTGATCAGCGAAACGGAAGGCATATAAGCATCAAAAGAGGTTCCAATCCCTGACGTATTGATCTCCAAAGCGATGCCGCGCGCAATGATCATGCGAAAGATCTCGCGGATCTCTTCTTCAAAGCGGAAAATATCAATATTTCTGCCGTATTTGCCGTTGATATAGCGAAGGGGGCAAGTCAGATGCGAAAGCACGTCAAAATCCGTCTTTTCGATCATTTGCTTCATTTTCGCAAAATATTCACCCAAAAAGCCACAGATCTTCTCTTCCGTCATCGCGCCAAAATCCACGCGCGAATAGGCGTCCGTAATGTCCTTATAAGCCACACTGTGAACGGAACCGAGGATCACATCCCACGAGCAAAGAGCAAGCAGTTTTTCCGCCTTCTTCTCATCGTCCAGATATTCCGCCATCTCAATGCCCTGCAAAAGCTTCAATTTGCCGCTGTACTGCTCTCTGAGCGCCAAAACTTCATCAATACAAGCGCAAAAGCCCTCGTAAGTATTTTGTCTTTCATAAAACCACATATCCGCATGATCGCACACAGAAACCCCGCCGATGCCTTTTTCCACCGCCAAGCGGCAGATATCTGCCACCGTGGAGATCGCGTCATGAGAATGACAGCTGTGAACGTGAGAATCAAACATAAAAACAACCTCTTTTCGCACATATATAGTATTATTGTAGCACAGAAATGCCCAAGGTGCAAGCCTCGCAAGTGTTTTTTGCGAGGCGCCGCCTCGCACTCCGTTCAAGGGACTCGTCCCTTGAAAATCCCAAATAGAGGGTGGTTTTTTCTCCAAGTCTTTCATACGGGTTCCCCAAGGGATAAATCCCTTGGGCAGGTGCAGGACAGAGTCCTGCAAAAAAGGCTCGCAAAAGCGAGCCTTTCCACTTATTCCAATGTTACAAATGCACAAACGGGATTGTGGTCGGAAATATAAAGACCGTCCACAGGAATATCTTCCACACGGTAAGAACGGGAAATATCACACGGCATATCCGTGAAAACATAGTCGATCTTCACAGCCTTGTCGGGCAAGAGTCTGCCGAAATCATGGAAGGTCGCACCAAGATCTGCCGTCGCGTCGATCACAGGTCTGCCACAGAGCGCGTGCTGCGTGAACGCTTCGATTTCAGGAGTTCCGGGCTCAGCATTCATATCGCCCGTCAAAACAAACGGGAGCGATTTTTCAGAAAGATACTGACAAATCTCCACAGCACCAAGAAGGCGTGCGGTGGCACCCAGATGGTCAAGGTGTGTATTTACAAAGACAAACGGTGTTTCCACTCCATGGCGCTTGAGCGTCAACGCCGTGAACACACGGGGACAATCGCTCTGGTCACCGCCAAAGCGGCTTCCCGCAACGGAAGGCGTGACAGAAAGCCATTTCGTTTCCGCCGAGATCATCTCCATGATGCTTCTTTTGTAAGCAACCACGGTCGCTTCGCCGCGATAATAGTTCGATCTACCGCAACCGATAACGGTGTATCCAAGCGGAAACAGCGCTTCCGTCAGCCATTTGCGCATGGAATCTGTTGCTTCCTGGAAACCGATCAGATCGGGAGATTCCGTTTCAATCGTCGAAAGCACACGAGGCTTGCGATATTCAAAATAGTTGATGCCGTCCGAGCGCACCTCTGTGCGCAGGTTAAAGCTCATAACCTTGAGTTCCATAAAAACCTCCAATCAGAGCGTTGCCGCCATGACCGCCTTAATGGTGTGCATACGGTTTTCCGCTTCATCAAATACGATGGACTGCTTGCTTTCAAAGACTTCGTCTGTCACTTCCATGCAGTCACGGTCAAACTTATCGCCCATTTCCTTACCAACGATGGTTTTAAGATCGTGGAATGCCGGCAGACAATGCATAAATACAGCATCTTCGCCTGCATTTTTCATCACAGCCGCATTGACCTGATAGGGAGAAAGCTCCGTGATGCGTTCCTGCCAAATGCCGACAGGCTCACCCATGGAAACCCAAACGTCCGTATAAATGACATTCGCACCCTTGGTCGCTTCCATTACGTCTTCAGAGAAAGTGAGTGTCGCGCCGGTTTCCTTTGCGATCTCCTCGCAGGTCGCGATGAGGGCTGTTTCGGGGGAATATTCTAATCTGTGTATTCTTGCGTGATATGTAGAAGTGC
>CAYXQF010000126.1:0-3659 GCA_964466625.1 uncultured Lachnospiraceae bacterium
GGGATAACCGATGCCCCAAGGGCTTTCCCACTTGAGTTCCTGATCGTCAAATTTGGATTTGGTGAACCAAAGAACGAAGTCGCTCTTATTTCTCTTGTTGGTGTCTTCGGAAACGTCCTCACGCACGCCGACCATGAGTTCATCGGTATTATGACCGGAGAGCGCATAATAATCTTTTGCTTTAGAGGTATCGAAATAAACGTTGCCCTCTGCGATATAAGCATAATCTTTTTCAAGAAGTCTTTCGATCATCTCGATAAATTCCGCAATGCAGCCTGTCGCAGGCTGAACGATGTCAGGCGTTTTGATGTTCAATTTTTTGCAATCTGCAAAGAATGCGTCTTTGTAAAATTCTGCGATCTCAAGCACAGTTTTCTTTTCGCGTTTTGCGCCCTTGAGCATTTTGTCTTCGCCGGTGTCGCCGTCGCTGGTCAGGTGACCAACGTCTGTGATATTCATCACGCGTGTCACGTCATAGCCTGCAAAACGCAAGAATTTTTCAAGCGTATCTTCCATGATATAGGTGCGCAAGTTACCGATATGCGCAAAATGATATACCGTAGGACCGCAGGTATACATCTTCACCTTGCCCGCCTCATGGGGAACAAAATCTTCTACGGTTTTGGTAAGCGTATTATAAAGTTTCATTGATCTATTTCCAATCCTTTCGTAAAAGTAGAGGTTTTCAAAGTATTCTCTTTATATATTAACACGAAGTGCGCAAAAATGGAATAGGTTTTCTGTAAATTTTTTATGTTTTTTGCCGCTACCATAAAAAGAAGGAACCGAAAATCGGTTCCTTCCAAAAGTGTCATCGCCACACGCCGATGCAGTTGCGGTTCAGCGCGTTCACAAATCCCTGCCCTGCATAGAGAAAATAGCCGTGGAAGTTCGAGCCGTTATCGAGGATATGCGTTCTGCCGCCTTCCTCTACGTACGGCGTGAGAGGAGAGGGCGAAAGGATCAAAACCTTCGCGTCGGCACCCTCGCATTCAAAGTCATAGCGGAATTTTTTATTATACGTTTTGATCGGCAGCTCCACGCCGCGGATCTTCAGCACCTTGCGGCAAACACCCTCGCCATTTTCAAAAAAGATCATATCCGCTGTCCGATTGGCACAGGCAAGCATCTTGCAGGCATACGTCTTTCCGTGCGCCTTGACCGTAAACTCATACTTACTGTTTTTCGTGAGTATCGAGCGATACGGTGCATGGATCCTTGAAAGCTCGTAACCGTTTTCGCGGCAGGTCTTTTTCAAAAGCTTCCAGAATTTTTTTCTCACAGAGAACGCCCTTAGATACCAAAAAGAACAAATCAAAAGAATGATCGCCGCCAGCGCAAGAAGAACGGCAGGCTTCTTAAATTGTCTGAGCAAAAATGGAATCATCGGCAGATAAAACCGCGAAATAAAGCTATATCCAAACAAGACAAGAACATAAAATGCGACCAATTTGATGCCATCAAAGCGCATGCTACGTGCATCATCATAGGAAAGCTCACGCCAAAAATCTCTCGCTCTCACACGAGAGAGAACGTTGATCACCATCAAAACGGGAAAAACAATAAGAAGATACCACGCATAGCCGCCCCAAAACGAAAACTCTTCCCGACCGAAAAGCAGGCAGATCGGGTGAATAAAGATCGTTTGTCCAACGATGAGCGGAAGAACAAGAAAAGCCGCGGCGTCACACAAAAATTCATAAGATCGCAAAACGCCGATATGCTCCGAGAACGTATGCACCAGCGGCTTTTTCGTTAAAACAAAGCGGCGGCGCGCCGTGGCATCGTAAAGCGTAAAAAGCCCCGAGAGAATGATACATACCACAATGGTCGTCAGCGTCACGTTAAAATGATAGATCCACGCAACGTATCCGATCTTTTCGGGATCGCTGTCCGGCAACATATAAATGCTGGCAAGAGCCGCATAACAAAAGCCAAAATAAAAGATCACCGAACGCACGGGATGAAAAAGATAATACCGAACGATCTCAATATAAGAAAGAAGTTTGTCCTTCGTTTGCTGTTCCATAGATGCTTTCCCTTCTGTTTGTTAACATGTTAATACTTTTATTATATCATACCGCAAAAAAATGTCAATGCTTTCCAACAAAAAAGCTCTCACATACGCAAAAATCCCCACACCTTTTGGTGTGGGGAGAAAAATCATTCATTTTCTGTTGTTTCTGCCACAGCAGGAGCAACTTCTTTTTTTCTGTATTCGGGTGCTGTATGCTCGCTGACCACTTTTTCGTCAATGATGACAGCTTCCACGTCTTCCATGGAAGGCGCTTCATAAGAGATCGGAAGCATCACTTCTTCCATGATCGCACGAAGTCCGCGCGCACCTGTGCCGCGTTCGATCGCAAGAGCAGCAACCTTTTTGATCGCTTCTTCTGTGAAGATCAGCTCCATGCCGTCAATACCGAAAAGCTTCTGATATTGCTTGAGGATCGCGTTTTTCGGTTCGCTGAGAATACGAACGAGTGCCGCCTCGTCAAGGTTTTCAAGCGCCACGATCACGGGAAGTCTGCCGACAAGCTCGGGGATCAGACCGTATTTCACGATGTCGTGTGCCGCAACCTTTTTATAAATGCCGCTTGCGTCCTTTTCGGCTTTTTTCTTGATCTCACCACCGAAACCGATCGTGGAATTGCCGTTTCTCTGCTCAATGATCTGTTCCAGACCGTCAAACGCACCGCCGCAGATGAAGAGGATATTTTCCGTGTTGATCTGGATAAATTCCTGTCCGGGGTGCTTACGTCCACCCTGCGGGGGAACGTTGGAAACCGTACCTTCCAAAATTTTCAGAAGTGCCTGCTGAACGCCTTCACCAGAAACATCACGGGTGATGGAGCGATTCTCGCTTCTGCGGGAGATCTTGTCGATCTCATCGATGTAAATGATGCCTTTTTCTGCGAGACTCACGTCAAAATCTGCCGCTTGAATGAGGCGAAGAAGAATGTTTTCCACGTCTTCACCCACATACCCCGCTTCGGTGAGCGTGGTCGCGTCTGCGATGGCAAAAGGAACTTTCAGCGTTTTTGCCAAAGTTTGCGCAAGGAAAGTCTTACCAACGCCTGTAGGGCCGAGAAGAAGCACGTTGCTCTTCTGGATCTCTACGCCGTCGTCATGTTCGTCTTTCTTTTTGCCTTTGGCTTTCTGCTTGGAGGCAATGCGTTTATAATGATTATAAACGGCAACGGAAAGCGCGATCTTTGCCGCGTCCTGACCGATGACGTATTCATCAAGTGTTGCTTTGATCTCCTTAGGGCGAGGCAGCTCGGAAAGATCCGCTTCCACGGGTTCGTTCATGGAAGCTTCATAATCTTCGATGAGCTGTGTGCAAGCATAAATACATTGATCGCAAATATATGCGCCGCTCTGAGAAGGAATGAGATAAGTTACTTGATTTTCTTTTCTTCCGCAAAAGGAACAGCGATGCACGTGTGTGTTATTTTCTGCCACGAAGAATCACCTCAAATTCTTTTTTCGATAACCTTGTCGATAAGGCCGTAAGCTTTCGCTTCTTCGGCGGAGAGGAAGTTATCGCGTTCGGTATCTCTTGCGATCTCTTCCACGGTTTTGCCCGTCTGCTTTGCCAAGATCTCATTGAGTGTCTGGCGGATACGGATAATGCGATCTGCGTGGATCTTGATATC
>CAYXQF010000127.1:0-3644 GCA_964466625.1 uncultured Lachnospiraceae bacterium
ATTCGTGCCCATAATGAAAATATTCACCACAATCTCCACAATTCTTTGGTGCTCGTTACTGCGCTTAGCCGTTATATCTGTTATGAAAATGCGGCAAAGACAGCTAAGAAAGCTTACCGTGACAATATTTCGCTGAAACAGGCGTGTGTTGAACTCGGATTTTTGACCGAAGAAAAATTCGACGAGGTGTTCCACCCCGAAGAAATGGTTTAAGAAAGGGGAAATAAGATGACTTTCAGTTATTATCCCGGTTGTACGCTGAAAAACAAAGCTAAAGATTTGGACGCGTACGCCAGACGAAGTGCCGAAGCGCTCGGTATCACGCTCGCGGAACTCCCTGATTGGCAGTGCTGCGGCGGCGTGTATAACACAGCGAAGGACGAGATCGCAACAAAGCTTTCCTCCGTTCGCGCGCTCGCATCGGCAAAAGAAGAGGGCAATGCGCTTGTCACGCTTTGCTCCGCTTGCCACAACGTCATCAAACAGACAAAGCACGAGCTTGATACCAATGACGATATGGCGTTTAGAGCTTCCAATTATATAGGTATTGACGCGCGTCATGCGGCAGACACCCAAGTGATCCACTATTTGGAGATGCTTCGTGATACCGTTGGTTTTGATGAGCTCAAGAAGAAAGTTGTGAATCCTTTGAAAGGCAAGAAGATCGCCGCTTATTACGGCTGTCTCCTTCTTCGCCCCGGCAAGGTTTTGCAGTTTGATAATCCTGAAAACCCGAAGATCATGGAAGACTTTATCCGTGCGATCGGAGCGGAGCCTGTGATCTATCCGATGCGCAATGAATGTTGCGGCGGTTATATCACCATCGAAGACGGCGAAGCTGCAAAGAGAAATAGCACAGCGGTTTATGAAAGTGCTGCAGGTTTCGGTGCGGACTATATTATTACAGCATGTCCTCTTTGCCGTTACAACCTTATCAAGGCGGAAAGCTCTTTGCCGGTTATCTATTTCACAGAACTTCTTGCCGAAGCACTCGGCGTGAAATAAATAAGGAGGAAGACGACCAATGCTTAACAATGAAAAAGAACAAATTCTCCGCGAAAGCGGCGTTAACGTACTTAAATGTATGAGATGCGGCAAATGCTCTGGTACTTGCCCGTCCTATGATGAAATGGAATATCATCCTCATCAGTTCGTTTACATGGTAGAGAAGGGTGAAATCGAAAAACTGATGAATTCTCCCTCCATTTATAAATGCCTTTCTTGCTTCGCTTGCGTAGAGCGTTGCCCCAGAGGCGTGGAACCCGCGAAGATCGTTGAGGCAGTTCGTGTTCTTGCGACCCGTCGCCAGGGGGCCAATCACTTGAATGCGGAAGACGTGCCTTGCATCGTTGACGATGACACACCCGGCCAGCTCCTCATGAGCGCATTCCGTAAATACAAAAAATAAGGAGGGAAAAGACAAATGCAGAAAATTGGTGTTTTTGTGTGCCATTGCGGCACAAATATTGCCGGCACAGTTGACGTAAAAGCAGTTGCTGAAGCGCTTGGTAAAGAACCCGGTGTCGTTTTCTCCGCAGAATATCCTTATATGTGTTCCGAAGCAGGCCAAAGCCTCATTAAGAATGCAATTAAGGAATACGGTCTTACCGGTATTGTTGTATGTTCCTGCTCTCCTCGTATGCACGAGGCAACCTTCCGCAAAACAGCGGCAGCTGCAGGCCTTAACTCTTATATGGTTGAAATCGCAAATATTCGTGAACAGTGCTCTTGGATCCACAAGGATATGAAGATTGCTACTGAAAAAGCGATCGTTCTTGGTAGAACCGCTATTGCGAAAGTTGCGCTCAACACACCTCTTACCGCAAGCGAAAGCCCTGTTATCAAACGTGCTCTCGTTATTGGTGGTGGTATTGCAGGTATTCAGACTGCTCTTGATATTGCTGATGCAGGTTACGAAGTTGACCTTGTGGAAAAAGAACCCACCATCGGCGGTAAAATGGCGCAGATCGATAAAACATTCCCGACACTCGACTGTGCGGCTTGTATCCTCACTCCGAAAATGGTTGACGTTGCACAGAATGATAAGATCAAGATCTATTCTTACAGCGAAGTTGAAAGTGTAAAAGGCTTCGTTGGTAACTTCACAGTATCCATCAAGAAAAAAGCTCGTTACGTTGACGAAACCAAATGTACCGGTTGTGGCATCTGTACTGAAAAATGTCCGATGAAGAAGACTCCGAACCTCTTCAATCTCGGTCTTGATAACCGCTCTGCGATCTACATTCCTTTTGCACAGGCAATTCCGAAGGTTGCGACTATTGATGCTGACTACTGTAATATGCTCAAGAACGGCAAATGCGGTGTTTGCTCCAAGGTTTGTGCTGCAGGCGCGATCGACTACAAACAGCAGGATCAGATCGTTGAAGAAAAGTATGGTGCGATCGTTGTTGCTACAGGTTTCAACCCCATCAAGCTTGACAACTACGATGAATTCGCATACAACGAAAGCCCTGACGTTGTAACATCTCTCGAGCTCGAAAGACTGATGAACGCGGCAGGTCCTAACGGCGGTACACTTCTTCGTCCCTCTGATAAAACTCACCCCCACACAATCGTATTCGTACAGTGTGTAGGTTCCCGTGATACCACAGATTGCGGCAAACCTTATTGTTCCAAGATCTGTTGTATGTATACAGCAAAACATGCGATGCTCATTCGTGATAAATATCCGGATACCGAAGTATATGTATTCTACATTGACGTTCGTACTCCCGGTAAGAACTTCGACGAATTCTATCGCCGCGCGGTAGAAGAATACGGTGTTCATTATATCAAGGGCATGGTTGGTAAAGTTATGCCTCAGCCTGATGGCAAGCTCCTTGTTCGCGCTTCTGATCTTCTTGCAAATGAACAGCTTCAGATCAGCGCAGATATGGTTGTTCTCGCTGCTGCGATCGAACCCGATAAGAGTGCAAGACCTCTTGCTACTATGCTTACCGCAAGCATGGATACCAATGACTTCTTCACAGAAGCGCATCCCAAGCTCCGTCCTGTAGAAAGCCCCACTGCAGGTATCTTCCTTTCCGGCGTGTGCCAGGGTCCGAAAGATATTCCCGAAACCGTTGCACAGGCAAGCGCTGCTGCAGCGAAAGTAATCGGTCTTCTCGCAAAAGACAAGCTCCTCAGCAACCCGTGCATTGCTCACTCTGATGAGAACCTTTGTAACGGCTGTTCCTCTTGTGAAAGAGTATGTCCTTACGGTGCGATTACATATGTTGATAAAGAATTCCGTATGCCTGACAGAACAACCAAGATCCGCCGCGTAGCTTCTGTAAACCCTGCGGTTTGCCAAGGTTGCGGTGCTTGTACCGTTGCTTGTCCTTCCGGCGCTATGGACCTTTCCGGATTCTCTAACAAACAAATTATGGCGGAGGTAGATGCAATATGTCGATGAATAAAGAATTCAAACCGAAGATCGTTGCGTTTTGTTGCAACTGGTGCTCCTATGCGGGCGCTGACCTTGCCGGTACGAACAGATTGAACTATCCTGCTGACGTTAAAATTATTCGTGTTCCTTGTTCTTGCCGTGTAAACCCCATTTTCATTCTTCGTGCTTTCCAGCGCGGCGCTGATGGTGTTATCCTTTGCGGTTGTCACCCCGGCGACTGCCACTATACAACCGG
>CAYXQF010000128.1:0-3528 GCA_964466625.1 uncultured Lachnospiraceae bacterium
TACATCCACGCCATTTACAGAATTCTTTTCCGTAGGTTTTGCTATAGTTGCAAGCGCTGTTTTGAAAATAAGGAGATTCGACCGGCACGTCTTCGCCATAGATGTAATTTGAAAGATCCAAATCGGAAAAAGCATCGAAAGAAACACCGGTTATTTCATAAAAACGTTCTTTCATTTCCGATTCCGACATATTTTCAGCCACAGCCACCGCATGCATCAAAGCAGGCAAAACGCTCATATACGCGCATTCGCCGCCGTTATCCCCCCACATAGTGAAAAATGCCTTACGAATACCCTGTTTTTTGCACTCCTCGATCGCGATCGCATTTCGCTTCATGCTGTAGCGGTTGTGAGGAGAAAACGCGCCCCACGTCCATGCGCCACCCGAAAACCAAACATCATCAGAAAGCTTTTTCGTGGAAGCAAGCATCGCGCGGTAACGTGCAGATTCCATACCAAAATAATCCCAATGCACCATCGCGCAGTCAAAAGGAACGTTTTCCGTGATCTCAGGCGGAAAATCTCTGATATCGGTAGAACAGAAAACACCCGGTGACAGATTGAAAAAGAGATCGTTTGCCATCATCATTGACGCAAAGCCGTATTTCCTTGCGATCTCGCAAACGCGGTTCAAATGCTTCAAAAGAAGTGTGTAACGATCGGTAAAGCCATGTGTATCCAGATATTTACCCAAACCCACGTGATGCGCTTCGTCCATACCAATATGCACGGTTTTGGACGAAAACGTTTTTGCAAGTGTGCGGAACATATTTTCAATCAGCTCATATGTACGCGCCTCGTCAATCAAGAGAATATCATCAATATCAAACACCTTGTGGCGATATGCACGATGACGCTTTAGCGTGCCGAATGTGCCAGCGTTTGAATATACGGAATCAGTTCGATCCCGATCTCTTTTGCATAAGAATCAAGTTCTCGAATTTCTTCCATAGAATATCTGCCGCGTTTATAGCCGAAATACGGTTCGTTTTCCACTTCGTACGTGTCTTCCGTATAAAGCATAGCACAGTTATATCCCATCTTTGCGATGATAGAAAGTAATTTTTTCAATTCCGAAAGGTTCGGAACCGCATTGCGCGAGCAATCTATCATCACACCGAATTTATCAAAATTTTTCATGCCGAAAACCTCTTTTTCTCTGTTTTCTTTAACATCAGTATAACAAAGTCATGCACGAAAGTCAACAAAATTGGTCAAAAAAGAAAAGACATCGACAGGCAAAAATGCTTTCGATGCCTTTTTTATCAAGATGGTTCTCGCTCTTTCAGGTAGCAAATTCCTGCGCCGCAAAGCGATACGATCGCACCGCCGAGAAGCACACCACCAAGGATATCCGTCAGCCAATGCACCCCCATCACAAGTCTTGCCAAAACAGAAACGACCATCAAAGCTCCGAGAAGAACAAGCAAAAAAATCTTCAACGGCATTTTTTTCAGTTGATACGCGATCCAGACCATCATCGTGCCGAAAATTACCACAGAAATGAGCGTATGTGTGGACGGAAATGAAGCTTCCATTTCACCGTTTTCCAAAATCGGACGGTAATTGATGACAAAAATTTCGAAAATGACAAAACAAACCGTCATTAAAATCCATGCACCCACAAGCATATCAAATTCATTCAGTTTCCTGCGTTCTGTAGAAAAAAGATTGCGAAGTCCTCCGCGAAAACGCTTGAAACATACCAAAACACCAATGGCAATCACGCAAATGACCGCCGCCAAAAATAAAACTCCCGAAACCATTTCCCATTCGGCATTGACACCGATTGTTTCAAAGACAAAGCCGTTGATCGTAGAAAGTCCCACGGGCGCGTGTAATACGGCGTAATCCACGTCTACCGTCAACAGAAGAGCGGTGAGCAGCAAAAACAGCGCCAAACATACGCCTGCTGCGATCAGCCATGTTTTTGTCCCTTTTTTCATCATTCATACCTCATTTATTTTCAAAATCAAAAATAACTTTTTTATTTTCATCAAGCTTCAGATAAGCGTCAAACGGCTTTCCGCTTTTTCCGATAAAGCCACGGATCTTTGAAGTTCTGCCTGTTTCCAAAAGCATTTGCATGTTGACCTTGGAGATCACGCGATGACAGATAAAGCCATAAACGGAAAACGTGCAACCGTCTTTATATCCACTGCAACTGTACCCCGTCTTATAGCGAACAACATCTTTACCGCAAAGCGGACATTTGCCGACGATGTCGCCGAAAAATCCCGTATCTTTATCTGTTTCCGGCGGTTCTTTTTGCTGTGTAAAGACTTCCGAGATCTCCTTTTGTGCAAGAGCTACGCTATCCCAAACGGTCATTTTCCCGCGGTAAACCTTTTTGAGCGCTTTACCCATTTCGCTGGTTTTGTACTTATCCATGGAAATTTTCATGCGCTTCAAAGATTTGATGAGATATTCACCGTCAGGTAAAATGGTGTAAACGTCTTTTTTCAGCTCGATATAACCACTGTTGCGCGCATTGTCGATAATACCCGTTCGTGTTGCTTCCGTGCCAAGCTCCAAGCCTTCAAAGATCGCCTTATAATCTTCTGCGTCATCCTCAATTTCCCCTTCTGCGGCATCACTTTTGTTTTCTGCCGCTGCGGTTTGCTCTTCACGGAAAGGATTTTTGAGATAATTATTCAGCGTTTCGATCGTGTAATGCTTGGGCGGTGAAGTTTCTTTTTCTTTTGGCATAAAGTTTTTGTTTACTTCGTCGCCGATCTCAAGTTTAGGCAAGATCTTGTCCTGCTTGGAAAATTCGTCGTATTTCGTCCAGCCTGGATCAAGGATCACCGTGCCTTTCAAAACAAAATCCTCATAGTCGCCGACACGGATCTTGATCTCCGTCTTTTCCGCCAGACAATCTTCCGAGCAGAAAACAGCCACAAAGCGGCGCATGATCGCGGAATACACCTGCGTTTCTTTTTCAGAAAGCGCGCCTTTGGCAGGAATTTTATATGTAGGCGTCAAAGCCGAGTGAGATTCGATCTTGCTGTCATCAAAGATGGTTTTCTTGTCCTTAAATTTCACGGGATAACCAAGCTTTGCCACGTTTTCAAGGATCTTTTTCACTTTATCCTTTTCCGCTGTAGCAAGATATTCCGAGTTGGTACGGGGATAGGTCACGTAACCGTTTTCGTAAAGCTTTTGAATGATCTCAAGGCTTTCCGTCATTGGCATTTTATATTTTTTGCCGAGCATATTCTGAAGCTTGGAAAGTGAATACAGCTTGCCGGGTGCAATGGTGTCTTTTTTTCTTTTTTTATCAATGACAATAGCTTTTGCCGCATTATACTTCTCACAAAGCGCATTCGCTTTGTCCAGCTCTTCCTTCGCGAATTTATGCTTGGAACTAAGCTCCACAAGCTCGCCGCCTGTTTCTTCTTTACTGGAAATTCCGTAATAAATATCCGGCACAAAATTTCTGATCGCCATGTCGCGGTCGTAGATCGCCTTCACGATGGGAATGATCACTCTGCCGATACGAAGGAGTTTTCCTGTTTTCAGCGTGGC
>CAYXQF010000129.1:0-3465 GCA_964466625.1 uncultured Lachnospiraceae bacterium
CGTGACCGCCGTCGCCGCCGTCAGGACCGCCATACGCAACGTATTTTTCTCTGTTGAACGAGATACTGCCGTTGCCGCCGTTTCCCGCTTTGATGTATATTTTCGCATGATCATAAAAATCTGCCATGAGTTTTCACCTTCCTTTATTTGATTTGGAAATATTGATAGCTTACATTTTATTATAACATATCTCGCAGGATATCGTCAAGAATTTCCTTTGCTTTCGCCTGCCATTTCCAGAAGCGTGTCTTCGTCGATGATCTTGACGCCGAGATTTTGCGCTTTGGTGAGCTTGGAGCCTGCTTTTTCACCTGCGACAACGTAGGTCGTTTTTGCGGAAACGGAGGAAGAAGCTTTGCCGCCGTGACGTTCGATGATCGCTGTCGCCGCATCGCGCGAGAGCGTGGGAAGTGTGCCCGTGAGAACGAAAGTCATGCCTGCGAAAGAAGTGTCTGTTTTTTCGGTTTTGTATTCCGTATTCACACCTGCCGCTTTGAGGGATTCGATAAATGCACGCGTTTGAGGGTGCGAGAAATAGGAGATGACGCTTTGCGCCATGATCGCGCCGAAATCTTCGATCTCGACGAGAGATTCTTCTGTGGCTTCGAAAAGTGCGTCAATATTGCCGAAGTGTGCGGCGAGCGATTTTGCCGCTTTTTCGCCGATGCCGCGGATACCGAGCGCGTAAATGAGTCGGTCAAGTCCGCGTGTTTTGGAGGTTTCGATGGCGGCGATGAGATTGTTTGCGGATTTTTCGCCCATGCGATCAAGTGCCGCTATATCATCAGCACACAGGGAATAGAGATCTGCAATATTTTTGATGCGGTTTTCTCCGAGCAGGAGTTTGACAACGGCAGGACCCATGCCGTCGATATCCATCGCGTCTTTCGATGCGAAATGCGTGATGCCGCGCTCCAGTTGTGCAGGGCAAGCAGGATTCGTGCAGCGTGTTGCCGCTTCGTCATCGCGTACTGTGGGTTCGCCGCAGGAAGGGCAAACGGCGGGCATCTCATAGGGGATGGCATCTTCGGGGCGCTTGGTCTTATCGACCGAAACCACTTCGGGAATGATGTCGCCTGCTTTTTGAACGAGGACGGTGTCCCCGATGTGGATATCGCGTTCGCGGATAAAATCAATGTTGTGGAGTGTGGCGGCGGAAACCGTGGTGCCGGCCAGACGGACGGGCTCCAAGATGGCTTTCGGTGTCAAAACGCCCGTTCTGCCGACCTGAATGACAATATCAAGCAGTTTTGTCGGCTTTTGCTCGGGGGGATATTTATAAGCGACTGCCCATTTGGGTGTGCTTGTGTTTTCGCCGATCTCGATGCGCTCGTGCAGATCGTTGACCTTGACGACCGCACCGTCGATATCAAAAGCGAGATTTTCACGCAAGGAACCGAGCTTTTCGATATGCGCGATGATCTCCTCGGCATTTTTTGCGAGCGCGCGGTGAGGAATGACGTGGAAGCCTTCGTTTTCCAGATAGGAAAGCTCCTCATCGTGTGTGGAGAAGGTTTTGCCGTTCACGCGCTGAACATTGAAAATGAGGATATCCAGATTTCGTTTTGCCGTGATCTTGGAATCAAGCTGACGGAGCGAGCCTGCCGCCGCGTTTCTGGGGTTGGCAAAGAGTGCTTCGCCGTTTTCTTCGCGCTTTTGATTGAGTTTTTCAAAGCTTTTGCGCGGCATATAGACTTCACCTCTGACTTCAAGCAGAGGTAAACCGTCGGGCAGAGAAAGGGGAATGGTCTTGATCGTTTTCAAGTTTTCGCTGACGTTTTCGCCCACAAGTCCGTCGCCGCGTGTGGAACCCACGGTGAACGTGCCGTTTTCATATTCGAGCGAAACGGAAAGTCCATCGATCTTCGGCTCCACGGAAAAGATGGTTTTATGGCCGAGTGTTTCCACGGTCTTACGCACGAAATCACGGATCTCATCATAAGAAAAAACGTCGGAAAGGCTGCCCATGCGCACCGCATGATTTACTTTTTCAAATTTATCGAGCGCCGCACCGCCGACACGTTTGGTGGGGGAATCGGGCGTGTCAAATTCGGGATATTCTTTCTCCAGATCCACAAGCTCGCGGAAAAGGCGGTCATATTCAAAGTCGGAGATCTCGGGGGCATCGTTGATATAATATAATTTGGAATGATATATAAGCGTTTTGCGAAGTTTAAGAATACGCTTCTCGATCTGTTTTTTGTTTTCCATGAGGACACCTCTCTTTTGGTGTATTTCATTTTATTATACCACGCTTGACGCATGATTTTCAAGATTATGAAGGAAAAATATATAGAAAATAACTTGTTTTGAAAAAATCCTTGATTCCTTTTTTGTTTTCCGTTATAATATAAAGAAAAGGCGAAAGGAAAGAATATGATGAAAAAATTGCAAGTGGATCGCTTTGAGGAAGGCTTTGCCGTTCTTCTTGATGAAAATGATATGCCGATCAACGTGCCGAAGGACACATTCGGATTTGAACTGCACGAAGGGGATATTCTTGCTGTGGAATTTGACGGTGAGAAGGCGGTCTCCGCTGTTTTTCTGGAGGAAGAAACGCTTGCGGTGAAGGAACGCATTGCAACTCTCCGCAAACGCTTGCGCGAGAAAAAACGTAAAAAATAAAAAACAAAACGATAAAAAGGACTTGTGCGATCGCACAAGTCCTTTTGTGTTATCAGATATCTACGTCCACAGAACGTTTTTCATTAGCGGAAACGAATGCTGCTTCCATGACTTTCATGACGCGCATCGCCTGTTCGGCGGTGATGGTGAGCGGCGCTTTGCCCTCCACAGCATTAAGAAATTGATTGTATACAACGGAGAGGTTGTCTTCTACGTCATCGGGGCAGGAAAGCGTGATCGTTTCGATGGATTTCGCACTTCGGGGTGCCATCGTTTTCGTGGGTCCTGCTTTGGTATAGAAGATCTCTTCGTCCCAAATGTCCTCTTTGTCGATGCGGCGAATGATCTTGCCGTCACAATTCCAGTTGTCGATCTGCAAAGTGCCGTCTTCTGCCATCACATACCAGCGTGGGTGCGGTACATAGTGGTTTGTACCGACTTCAACAATGGCGATAAGTCCGCTTTCGAAAGTCATCGTGAGGTGGAAATTGTCGTCTACCTCGGGGTACTGCAGGCTAAGCATTTTGCAGTAGACCTGCTTTACCTTTTCAGCACCTCTCATGTAGAGGAATTGGTCGATGAGATGTACGCCCCAGTCAAGCATCATGCCGCCGCCGAGCGCTTTCAGCGTGCGCCAGCCCTTTGGCATACCACGGGAGCCTTCCACACGGGATTCAATGACCATCGGTTTGCCGATGATGCCGCTTTCCACGTTTCTTCTCATGAGGACGAAATCGCGGTTGGTGCGGCGGTTCTGGTCGATGGTGAATACTTTTCCTGTTTCTTTTGCCACTGCCATGATCTCTTCCAATTCGGTGGAATTCATGGTGACGGGCTTTT
>CAYXQF010000130.1:0-3439 GCA_964466625.1 uncultured Lachnospiraceae bacterium
GAATACACCTGCGGCGATTGCCGAGCCGATAACGCCGGCAACGTTGGGACCCATTGCGTGCATGAGAAGGAAGTTCGAGGGGTTGTCCTTCTGACCGACCTTCTGAGAAACGCGGGCTGCCATCGGAACGGCAGAAACACCTGCGGAACCGATGAGGGGGTTGATCTTGCCGCCGGAAAGCTTGCACATGATCTTGCCGCCGATGAGACCGCCGAGGGTAGAGAGCATAAATGCGCAAAGGCCGAGGAAGATGATCTTCAAAGTATCGAGTGCGAGGAACGTCTGCGCGTTTGCGGTCGCACCAACGGAAATACCGAGGAAGATGGTTACGATATTGATCAGTTCGTTCTGCGCGGTCTTGGAAAGACGTTCCGTTACGCCGCTGACGTTGAGGAGGTTACCGAACATGAGGAAACCAACGAGGGGCGCCGCATCGGGGAGAAGCAGACAAACAATGAGAATAACCATGATGGGGAAAACGATCTTTTCAAGCTTGGACACGGGGCGGAGCTGTTCCATTTTGATGGAGCGCTCTTCTTTCGTTGTCACAAGCTTCATGAGCGGGGGCTGGATCATCGGAATGAGCGCCATGTAGGAATAAGCCGCGATGGCGATCGCGCCGAGGAGCTGAGGTGCGAGCGTTTTGGTGATGAGGATCGCCGTGGGGCCGTCCGCACCGCCGATGATACCGATCGCTGCTGCCGCAAGCTCGTCAAAGCCGAGGAGCAATGCACCGAGGAACGCCGCGAATACACCAAGCTGTGCCGCACCGCCGAGGAAGATGCTCTTCGGGTTGGAGATAAGCGGGGAGAAGTCCGTCATCGCACCGACACCGAGGAAGATGAGAGAGGGATAGATGCCCAGCTTAACGCCGAGATAGAGGAAGTCGAGAAGGCCGCCGTGCGCGATAACGTCCTGAATGATGATATGCGCATTCGGATCTTCGGGATTGATAAAGAGTTCCATGTGGAAAAGTTCCGCACCGGGAAGATTTGCGAGGAGCATACCCGTTGCGATCGGAAGAAGCAAAAGCGGTTCAAATTGTTTTTTTACCGCAAGGTAAACGAGAACACCGACGATGACATACATGATCAGTGTCTTTCCGAAATAGACAAGATCATAATTAAAAAGTTTCGCGATACCCGTGCTTTCCCAAAGAGATAAAAGATTATCTAACATAACAGTTCACCTGTCTTTCTTTGGAATCTTTTGCAAGACGTTTTTTATGCGATGGTCACGAGAACATCGCCGGATTGAACAGTGGAACCCTTGGAAACGGTGATGGAAGAAACGGTACCTGCTTCAGGAGCCATGATTTCATTTTCCATCTTCATTGCTTCGAGAATGCAGAGAACCTGGCCTTTTTCAACGGTTGCACCGACCTGAACGTTGACGGAAAGAATGTTGCCGGGCATCGGTGCGGTTACGGAGCATTTTGCGTTTGCGTCAGCCTTGGGAGCCGCTGCAGGAGCGGGTGCTGTTGCAGGAGCAGGAGCTGCTGCGGGAGCGGGAGCTGCGACAGGTGCAGGAGCTGCCACGGGAGCGGGCGCTGCAACAGGAGCGGGAGCTGCGCCTGCCGCTACTTCTTCAACCATTACGTCATAAGCAACACCGTTTACGATTACGCTGTATCTTTTCATTTGTATTATCCTCCAAAATTTAAATTCAATGATATAAGAAATAATTGTTTTTGAATGATCGCGTGCTTATCTTCTTTTGAAAGAAACAACGCGGAACGATGTGGGCGCGCTTCCCGTATACGCGGAGATCGCGGCAACGATCGCGGCAACGACTGCGCTGTCATCAGCGGCAGGTGCTACGGGCGCGGCAGGAGCCGCTGCGGGAGCGGAAGCAACCTTGGGTTCGGGCTCTACGATCTTGTTTACCTTTTTGACGAGAACTGCTTGGCAAATAAGCATGCAAACGAAGATGATCGCGAGCATCGCGAAAACAACGATCATGCCGAGGAGCAAGGTTTCAACGCCAAGACCGAGGCGGTCAAGGAACGAGGATTCCGATGTGATGATGGGGTTTTCAATGGAAAGGAACATAAACGATACCTCTCTTTCCGATCAACAGCAGAGCATTTCAAGCGCGGCGCCGATTCTCTGACGGAGTTCTTCGGAAGCGATGATGTCGTCGATGTGACCGCTCTTGGCAGCTTCCAAGGGAGAAGCATAGCGTTCTGCCCATTCTTTAGCTGTTTCTTTATGCTTAGATTCGTCCTTTACTTCGTCAAGGAACGCAACGGCACTGTCGGGGCTCATTGCGGAGATCTTCGCACGGTCAAGCGCAAGTGCTACACCGCCTGTGAGTGCTTTGGAACCGAGAACGGTGTAAGCGGTACCGTAAGAGGTGCCGAGTGTTACCGTAACATTAAGACCATCGAGTCTTGCGTAGGAGGACGCGAGTTTTGCGAGGATTCTGGAGAAGCCTTTTTCTTCTGCTTCTTTTTTATCGACAAGGCCGTTGCCGTCAACGAGTGTTACAACGGGAATATCGGTTGCAAGCGCGAGATTCAAAACGAAGATTGCTTTCTTTGCTGCGCCGGGGCAGAGAGCGCCACCTTTGACGGAGGGATTGTTAGCGATAACGGCAACGGGAATGCCGTTCATGAAAGCAAGACCGGTGACCATGCTCTTTGCGTGGTCGTCTGCGATCTCGGTGAAAGAACCGACGTCGAATACATTGTTGATGATATCATGAACGTCGTATGCTTCGTTTGCGAGGATGCCGTCCACGTTTACGATGCGGTTCATATCGTCATTCACTTCTGCTTCGCTTGCGAAATATTTGATGAGGTCGCGTGCTTTGAGAACCGCGTCTTTATCATCTTCACAAGTGATGTCGATCTGGTAAGCGTCTGCGGAAACCGCATCGTCCACTTTACCGGAAAGGGCAGCGAAAAGTTTACCTGTCTTCTTTGCGCCGATCACAAGGTCAAACATTCTTGCCACAACGGAGGAGGCACCGCCGCAAATGCCGGAAACAACTGCGATTTTCGGAATGCAGCTGATCTCAAGTGCCGCCATGATGGAGGAATAGCCTGCGAGCGCGTCAACGCCTTCAAGCACTTTCGCGCCTGCGCTGTCGAAAACGCCGATGAGGGGTGCGTCTGCCTTGTCTGCCATTTCAATGATTTTTACGATCTTCTTTGCGTGCATTTCGCCAAGAGCGCCGTGCAAGCGAGAAAAATCCTGAGAGAATGCGTAAACGAGCGTGCCGTTTACCGCACCGTAGCCCGTGATCACGGGTTCGAAGCTGTCATCTGCTTCTTTGTCAAGCTCGGTTCTTTTGCGACCGATGTAAGCGCCGACTTCAACGAACGTACCTTCGTCGAAGATCAGTGCCATACGATCTCTGGCGCAAAGACGACCTGCTTTTGCAAGAGCCGCCTGATCCGCGGTCTGCCCATTTTTGAGGAGCTCGCGGAGCTCGG
>CAYXQF010000131.1:0-3424 GCA_964466625.1 uncultured Lachnospiraceae bacterium
CACCGCCGGAAAGAGAGGCGTTCACTTCGCGGTTGATATAATCTCTCGCGCAAAGACCAACCTCGGAAAGATATGCACAAGCTTCAGAAATGCCGATCTGCTTACCTGCCGCAAGTGTGATGAGATCTTTGACGGTGATGCCCTTGAATCTGACGGGCTGCTGGAATGCAAAGCTCACACCTTTTCTTGCTCTTTCCGTGATGGAAAGATTTGTGATATCTTCACCATCGAGCAAAATGCGTCCGCTCGTGGGCTGAATGATACCTGCAATCACTTTGGCAAGCGTTGACTTACCGCCGCCGTTGGGACCGGTGATCGCAACGAAACGATCGTCGATCGCAAGGCTGATATTTTTGAGAATTTCCTTTTTGCCGTTATCCGTTTCGGCAGTAAAGGAAATATTTTCAAGTTCTAACATAGAAATTCCTTTCCGTCGGACGTTTGCCCGACAGGATTTTTAATAACCCAAATCCTCACCGACGAGAATTACTTTTACACGTTCCACATGTCTTTGCTGTGCCATGACGATAAAATTGCAACAAATGCGCGCAGGAGAAGCACAGCCTTTGGTCATATCGCCGCTTTCAACACCGATGCAATGACCAAGCTTTGCGCAAGGGGTGTCGCAGGAAAGGCGTGCCGCGTTTTTCGGTGCAGCAATCGTCTTCACGCGCCCCACCGCCGCATCAAGGTTTTCCACAAGCTTGTTGACACCGGCCACGATGATGACTTCTTTCGGGCCGTAAAGGAGCGCAGACACGCGGTTGGAGTTGCCGTCCACGTTGTAGATCTCACCGTTTTCGGTGATGGCGTTGGCACTCGAAAGATAAACGTCTGCGTGCATCGCCTTTTCCATTGCAGCAATTCTCTCTGCCGGTGTCAGCCCTGCCGCGCCGCGGTCGATATAGTTGTATTCTCCGCCCTTCAAAGCATCTAGAATCCCCGTTTCAGCCAAGGTAACAGAGCCGCCCGATGCACAGACAGAGCCCTTCTTGATGAGGGAAAGCGCGATTTCTTTTGCTTTTGTGCGATCTTCTGCATAATACACCGCCATTTTATTGCGACGAAGTGCTTCCATGGTTTTTTCAACGGATACTGTCATGGTTTTTATCCTTTCAAGACTCAAGTTTCGGGCCGTTCAATTCAACGATTCTGTTAAAGGTATTCGGGTGCTTGGTGTCTTTTACAAAGTAGCCTGTGCGAACAAACTGGAAATGTTCGCCGTCTTTTGCGTCGGCAAGTGCAGGTTCGATCTTAGTGTCTTCAATGGAAACCGCAGAGTTCGGATCCATATAATCTTCATAAGTCTTGCCTTCGGGAATGTCTGCCACGTTTTCGATCGTGAAGAGATTGGAGTAGTTAACAACGGTTGCGGTCTTCGCGTATGCAGCAGAGAGCCAATGGATCGTGCCCTTAACTTTTCTGCCGTCGATCGGCTTGCCGTTACCGGTTTCGATATCTGCTGTGCAGTGGATCTCGCGGATCGTGCCATCCTCGTTCTTTTCGATGGAAACGCATTTTACAATGTATGCACCCATCAGACGAACCTCGCCGTCCGGCTTCATACGGAAGAACTTCGGAGGCGGAACTTCTGCGAAGTCATCGGCATCGATATAAAGTTCTTTGGTGAAAGGAACTTCTCTTGTGCCTGCTTCGGGATCGTTCGGATTATTGGAAACCGCGAAATATTCGGTCTTATCTTCGGGATAGTTGTCGATAACAACCTTGATGGGGTGCTGAATGCAGATGCGGCGAAGCGCAGTCTTGTTCAGCTCCTCACGGATACAGCTTTCCAGCATCTCGATCTTTACAAGGCTATTGGATTTGGAAACGCCAATGCGATCAATGAAATCAAGAATGGAAGCGGCAGTATAACCTCTTCTGCGCAGACCGCAAAGAGTAGGCATACGGGGATCGTCCCAGCCGTCCACGATACCTCTTTCCACGAGGGAACGGAGATGTCTTTTGGACATAACGGTGTGTGTGAGATTGAGTCTTGCAAACTCGATCTGACGGGGAGGACAAGGTTTATATTCCAGATCCACGTTGTTGATGACCCAATCATAAAGCGGTCTATGGATCTCATATTCCAAAGAGCAAAGAGAGTGTGTGATGCCCTCAAGCGCGTCCTGAATGGGGTGCGCGAAGTCATACATCGGATAAATGCACCATTTTGTACCCTGTCTGTGATGTTCGATATATTTGATGCGGTAGATAACGGGGTCACGCATGCAGAAGTTGCCGGAAGCAAGGTCGATCTTTGCACGAAGCGTGTATTTACCTTCAGGGAATTCACCGTTCTTCATACGTTCAAAAAGATCAAGGCTTTCTTCGATAGGACGGTCACGATAGGGAGAAACAGCAGGATTTTTGGTGTCACCTGCATATTTGGGATTGCGGAATTCTTCGGGAGTCAGCTCACAAACGTAAGCAAGACCTTTTTTGATAAGACCTACCGCAAGCTCATAGTCCTTTTCGAAGTAATCGGAGCCATAGAAGAAGCGGTCTTCCCAATCAAAGCCGAGCCAGCGGATATCCTCTTGGATCGCGTCAACAAATTCGGTATCTTCTTTTGCAGGGTTGGTGTCGTCCATACGAAGATTGCATTTGCCGCCGTATTTGCGTGCAGTACCGAAGTCGATGATCATCGCTTTGCAATGACCGATGTGGAGATAGCCATTGGGCTCGGGGGGAAAACGCGTGTGAATCTCATCTGCTTTTACTTTTCCCTCTTTGATGTCAGCGTCAATCGCCTCATATATAAAATTATTGGAAATTTCGCTCATTTTTATTACATTTCCTTTCTGAAAAATCTTAAAGATTGCCGATCGCCGCACCGATTCTCGCGCGTGTTTTTTCTTCGCCGAGAATCTGCATCACGGTGTAAAGATCAGGAGCGTTCTGCTTGCCCGTTACCGCAACACGGATAAACGAAGAGATATCTGCCACGTTGCCTTTATAATTTTCGGGAGCAGCTTTATATGCTTTCATGTCGGAAGCATAGCCAAGGCTATCCGCGATTGCTTTGATCTTATCAAACCAAACGTTCATTTCGTCTGCCGCGTCGTAAGTCGCAAGGAATTTTTCAAGAGAAGCTTTCATTTCTTCTGCCGCAAAGCCTGCCGCATAACCGTCTTCCATCTTGAAAAATTCATCGTAGAAGAAGCCCATGTAAGGTTTCGCGTCTACCCAAGTTGCAAGGTCTTTTCTCGGCTTTTTACCGCCGCGACCGATCGCGAGGATCTTCAATGCTTTTTCTTTGTCAGCGGAAAGTACAGCCGCAAAGTCCTTATCAAAATCATTTGCCCACGCAAGAAGCTTTTCATAAACATCTTCTGCAGTCATACGGGAAATGATGTTTTTGGAAACGTCATTCAATTTGTTAAAGTCGAAAAGACAGCCCGAAACGGACATTTTCTTGATG
>CAYXQF010000132.1:0-3423 GCA_964466625.1 uncultured Lachnospiraceae bacterium
AGCAGGCTTTTCTCCTTATTCTACAAGGCTTTTTGCTATTTTGCTCAGGGCTATTTTATTATGTTGAAAGTAGGTGAGGAATTGAATCTAAAGTTAAAAGAAAAAACATTAGAATCTCTCGCGGCGGTTCTTCCGATCACAGGTATCGTTTTGCTGATCAGTATTTTCCTCGTGCCGATGGATCTTGGCAACATTGCCTTGTTCCTTGTTGGTGCGGTCATGTTGATCTTGGGCATGGGCTTTTTCCAGCTCGGTGCAGAAACGGCAATGACACCAATCGGTGAAGGAATCGGTGCGCAAATTTCCGTGACACGAAAAATTGCGCTTGTATTGCTTATTGGTTTTTTGATGGGTGCGATCATCACGATCTCTGAGCCTGACCTGCAGGTGCTTGCTGAGCAGGTGCCTTCGGTGCCGAATATGACGTTGATCCTAACGGTGGCAATCGGTGTCGGTATTTTCTTGGCGCTTGCGATCTTTCGTATTCGTTATCAAATCAATCTTTCTATCATGCTGATCGTTTTATACGTTTTATTGATAGGCGTTTCTTTTTTGGTACCCAAAGACTTTATTGCTGTGGCATTTGACTCCGGCGGCGTGACAACAGGTCCCATGACCGTACCTTTTATCATGGCGATGGGCGTTGGTCTTGCTTCCAGACGAGGCGACAAGAATGCCGCAAGCGATAGCTTCGGTTTGGTAGCGCTTTCCAGCGTTGGTCCGATCCTTGCGGTTTTGATCCTAGGTTGTTTTTACAGACCGACGGAAGCTTCCTATTCGCTTACCGATGTGGTAAACGTGGATACCACCAGAGACGTTGCTTTGGTGTTCTTAAAAGGCATTCCCGAATATCTGAAAGAAGTTATGATCTCTCTTCTCCCGATCGTTGCGGTGTTTGCACTTTTCCAAATCTTGACGCATCGTTACCGTAAGCGTGAGATCTTGCGTATTATCGTTGGTTTTGCTTATACTTATCTCGGTCTTGTTCTTTTCCTTTGCGGTGTCAACGTCGGCTTTGCACCTGTCGGCGCGGCATTGGGTAAAGCACTTGCCTCGCTTTCGTTCAAGTGGATCTTAGTGCCGATCGGTGCCTTGATCGGTTATTTTATCGTTAAGGCGGAGCCTGCAATTCAAGTTTTGAACCATCAGGTTGAAGCTGTTACCAGTGGTGCGATCTCGGTCAAAGCGATGAATCGCTGTATGTCCATCGGTGTTTCCATCAGTGTGGGGCTTGCCATGCTTCGCGTGCTGACGGGAATTTCCATCGTATGGATCATCGTTCCCGGTTATTTGATTGCTCTCATTCTTTCGCGAATCGTGCCGAGCATCTTCGTCGGTATTGCATTTGACTCCGGCGGTGTTGCCAGCGGTCCGATGACCTCGACATTCCTGCTTCCTCTGAGCATCGGTACTTGCCAAGCGCTTGGCGGCAATTTGATGACAGATGCTTTCGGTGTTGTAGCGCTCGTTGCGCTCACGCCTTTGATCGCCATTCAGATCATGGGCCTTGTTTATAAGATCAAGACGCAGAAAGTTCAGAAGAATGCTGTACAGAAGGTTGTACCGGACGATGGCGACGATATCGTAGAATTGTAAGGAGGATTTATAAATGGATAACAATGAAAAGAAAGCTTCTTTTCAGTTGCTTGTTTTGATCATGCCGATTCATTTGGCGGAAGAAGCAACGGCGTTCTTTCGTCAGGAAAAGCTTCCGATCCAATACCGCATGAATGCGCAGGGAACTGCGTCCAGTGATATTTTGGATATGCTGGGACTTGGACGCGTAGATAAATGTGTTGTATTTTGTATGCTCCCCGCAAGTCTTTCCGAGAAAATGCTCAGAAAGCTGAATGCAGAGCTGAAGCTTTATATGCCTAACAGCGGTATCGCTTTCACGATTCCGATGACAGGGGCAAACAATCTTCTTTTGCGTATCCTTTCGCAAACGTTGGAAGGCATGGAAGATACAAATGAAAGAAAGGGTGATTATTATATGAGCGAAAGCAAACACGTGCTCATCGCTGCAATTGTAAACAGAGGTTTCAGTGGAAACGTGATGGACGCTGCGAAATCCGCAGGCGCCAGAGGCGGCACCGTGATGCAAAGCCGTCGTATCCATGATACGGAAGCGGTAGGCTGTTGGGGGCTTGGCCCCGAAGATGAAAAAGAGATCGTTTTCATCTTGGCAGACATTGAACATAAAGTGGATATCATGAAAGAGATCAGCAGTCATTGCGGTGTTCACAGCGAAGCGAACGGTGCAGTAATGTCACTTCCTGTTGATTCCGTAGCAGGTCTTTCGATCGAAGCAGAATAACAGAAAAATAAAAGCCGCATGGAATTTTCCATGCGGCTTTTGCCGTGCTTGACATTTTTTGATTTCAATGATAAAATAGATATGGTAAGCTTACAAGAGGGGGTGTGTGGCAATGAATGAACACCGTGAAAAATTACAAGGGGCGTATTCCGTTTCTCATCGTGTGACGTATCGTGATACACATACCAATACCTATCACGTGCATGATGAATTGGAAGTTTTGTTTGTGAAAAAAGGAGAGCTTCTTGTGACGGTGGGCGATGAGAAATTTGAAGTTTCTGATGGTGCGATCCTGCTTTTCAGCCCTTTGGATCTGCACGGTATCGTTCCGCGCGGAGAGATCTATGACCGCTATGTGCTTTATTTCAAGCCCGAATTTATCGAAACACTTTCCTCGGAATCCACAAGACTTCTGGAATGTTTTTATATCAAAAATACGACGATGCCCAACCGCATTTTGCCAAGCGATGAAGCGGCAGACACGATTTCCTCTCTTTTTGAAAAGATCGTGGGGTGTGCGGAAAATAAAGCAGACATTTTTGGTAAAGAGCTTGAGCAAAAATATCTTTTGGGACTTTTGCTGATCCATATCAACCGACTCTATGCAGAAGATGCGTTTATTCCGCTTTCCAAACGGAGAAAAAACGCAAAGATCGTTTATCACACCATTTTGTATATTCAAAATCATATGAAAGACGATCTGACGGTTCGCACGCTTGCCGCTGTGAATTTTATTGATAAAAATACGTTGGGACGTGTTTTCGGAGAAATGATGGGTGTCACACCCGCGCAATATGTTCTGAAGGCGCGAATTGCCAAAGCAAAACAGATGCTTCTCGATGGTTATCCCATCGACGAGGTCTGCACGCATTGCGGATTTGGCAGTCTTTCTCATTTCAGCCGTACGTTCAAAGCACAGGTGGGGGTATCGCCAAGCCGTTTTTCCGAAGAATTTGCACAAGGTGCCAAAACAAGTGAATGATTTACAAACCGACGGATTTTCCGTTGGTTATCTTTTTTAGCGGAAAAAAGATATGCTTTTCGCATAGAATAGAGATGAGCGAAATGAGAAGTAGCAAAATCTCGTTACGAAAAAAGAGCATGAC
>CAYXQF010000133.1:0-3393 GCA_964466625.1 uncultured Lachnospiraceae bacterium
GCTACATTCGAAATCAAGCCGAGGCGGTTGGATTGAGTGAAGATCTTGACGTTACATATGCTGCCGAGCAGCTTGATAAGCTTTCAAAGAGAATACATATTCTTGAAAGTGGCATCAAGGGCGAAGCGAGAGCCAAGCGCGCGATGTTCGGCATTGACACCCCCAACCGTATTTTGAAAAACGTAGAGATTACCGTTGACGGAGATCCCTACGAGATAGATTTTGTTGTTATCAACAAGTCCGGCATCTATGTGATCGAGTCCAAACATTTCAGCCGAGATATGTTGATCGATGAAAATGGAAATCTTGTCCCCGTCACACCTTATGGAAACGAGCAGTGTGTTAAGAAGATTCGTATGCAGATGGCAAATCAGCGTGCGGCGGTCAGAAGCACTCTTGCAGAGGCATACGGTGATATGCCTTGTATCACGGAAAATATCAAGTCCATTTTGCTTTGCACCGGTGAAGGTCGGATTACCGACGTGTGCGAAAAAGAACTTATCTTGGATTGTGATGCAATTGCAAGTTATCTCAACAGCAATGAGTCAAAATTGTATTTGTCACGCAATGAGATCAATACGTTGGCGGATACCATAGAGAAGGCATCGTGCCCGAGAAAGTATAATGCTAATTATGATTACGCACGTGTTGCACACGCTTTCGCAACGGCAATTGCCAAGATTGAATTTGCTTCCGAGATTACATGTGAGGAAAATGTTAGCGATCCCATTGAAGATAACCAACCCGAAGAAAAGAAAAAGAATATTGGTTGGAAGATTGCAGGCGGCGCGGCGGCAGCGGCAGTTGTACTTAGCGCAGGTTGGAAGTTTTTTAAGAAATTTATTTAACATAATAGGAGGATTTGAAAATGAAAGCAGACGTTATTGTTAAAGGTGCAGGAGTTGCGGTTGATGCCGCCGGAAAGGTTTTGGATTTTGTATCCAAAGGAAGTTCAAATCAGAACAAAGCAACTTGCGATACAGCGGGCAAGGTTATAGATGCTTCTTCCACAATTTCTAAGTCGGTGATGGATGCTACTCAAACAACCCATGCGGATGTGGAATTGACAGAGGAATATAAAACTTCAAGCCGTTTAGATAAGATCGTGGATGCGCAAATAAAGCTCATCAGTGAAGATAAGATGACGCCAGAAATAGAGGAACGTTTGAATGCATTGAAGCAAGAAGAAGTTGCTCGTAAAGAGATCGACGAAAACCGCGCGTCCGATGAGCGTCGTAAGAAACGAGTAGATTCATTTGTCGGCGGCTCTGTTATGGCAACGATTATCGGTGGCTTTGCTACGGGTATTATGTTCATTGTGAAAAAGAAATTCAAATAATCAAGGAAGGAGAATTACATATGTTTTACGAAGATAACTACGATCCCCGTGAACCGGATAGAGAGTCTACCAACGAAAGCGACGGTCAGCATTTTGTTGGATATGATGACGAGGAAACCGGCACCACCTCTTGGTATGATGATGACGGAAATCTGGACTGTATAACAGATACGCCCGATGACGAGTGGTAATTTAGAAAAACGGTGCAGTTGCGGTGTTTTCGGATATCACAACTGCATCACACTGAATTGAAAATATGAAGAAGATGATTTGTTTACTAATGCTTATTAGCATATTGCCTCGCTTGGTTTCTTGTAGCAATAAGATTGAATACACAGAAAGAGGTATTAAGAATTCTTATGCTTGGAACGGATATGAAATCGTAACAATAGATGTTTCTTATCCCGAATTTGATGCCAGACGGTATCCAAATCTTAGTGAGGCGATTTTCTCTGAATTTTACGGCGTGGAAGATGAATATAACGCATTGTGTAAAGATAGGCAAGAATTATGTGAGAAAAATCCCGTTTGTGCCAAGCTACAGTGTTATATTACCGCCACTTATGAGGTGGAAAGCCGAGGTAATATGATATATGTCACTCTTGTGAGAGATTACTTTGCCGGTGGTGCCGCTTGCCACGGATATACAAAAACTATAGAATACAATACAAAAACTGCTGAATGGCGCGAAATAAAAAGCGAAATTCATTAGTGTTGGAGGATAAATTTATGAGTGCATTTGATAAAATATACGGTTACGAAAAAGAAAAGAAAGAGCTGATCTACATCTGCGATATTATGAATGATCCCGAAAAATATCGCAATTTGGGTGTTAAAATTCCCAAGGCGATATTGCTTCACGGTGATCCCGGACTCGGTAAGACCTTGATGGCAAAAGCTCTGATTGAAGAAAGTGGCAGAACATCCTTTGCTTGCAGAAAAACGAGGGCAGACGGAGAGTTTGTAGATATTCTCAAAAAGACCTTTGATGACGCCATTGAAAATGCGCCGTCCATCGTTTTTCTTGATGATTTGGACAAGTTTGCTGAGGACAATTTGGAATCCAACTCTAATAAAGAAGAGTTTGTTGTCATTCAATCCTGCCTTGAAGATATTAAAGATAAGGACGTGTTTGTAATTGCAACCGCAAATGATATATGCAATTTGCCGAGTTCGCTTGTTCGGGCAGGACGCTTTGGAAAGCAGCTTGAATTCAGTTTGCCACCTTTAGATGATTCAATTAAAATTATTGCTCATTATCTTTCCGGCAAGAAGGTTGCTCCCGATGTTGATGCCGAGATGATTGCCAACATTTTGGTCGGACACTCTTGCGCCGTTTTGGAAAGCGTGATCAACGAGGCAGGTATTTATGCCGCGTTTGAAAAAAGCGAATACATCACAAAGGAGCATATTGTGAGAGCTATTTTGCGGGTGGTCTTAAGAACCGTTGAGTCCGAAGACTTGGATGAGATATCAATGCAAAAAATCGCTTATCACGAATCCGGACACGCCGTTCTTGCTATGCACAATAAAGACAAGGTTGGGCTTGTAACAATCAGACGTCACGGGCGCACCGGAGGTATTTGCAAATCATATGGAAATGAAAAATCCGGCAGAACATATAAAAAGTTGAAGCGCGATATTATGAAAAAGATTGCCGGCAAAGCCGCTGTTGAGCTACAATTCGGTGTTGTGGATATGGGTGCGGAATCTGATATCGAGGATGCGATTTATATTGTAAGAGATGTTATCGAAGCACTCTGCACGGAGGGATTTGAATACGGATATGATCTTTCAAGATATAGCGAAAAGCAAGCACCCCAGAGAGTAGATAGAATAACGGATAAGGTGTATTCGTTTGTTCAAGAATGCTATAATGAGTGTTTGGAAATCCTCAAAAGAAACCGCGCGTTATTGGATGAAATAGCAAGTAAACTGTTAGAAAAGCGAACTTTGCTGCATGATGATTTAAAAAATTACAGTACGGTAGATTAAAAACTACATACCTGTAAAGAGGATAAAATTATGGAGTGTTAAACGAAATTTTGATTCAA
>CAYXQF010000134.1:0-3367 GCA_964466625.1 uncultured Lachnospiraceae bacterium
ACAATACTATGCGTGGTATAGTATAAGCGGAAAGGGGAGGATACTATGGATATTCAACTCAAGCGCGGACTTTTGGAAGTTTCAGTTCTTGCCGCCATCAAGGACGAAGATTCCTACGGTTATCAGATCATTAAGGACATCAAGCCTTACGTCACGATCTCGGAATCCACACTTTATCCGATTCTCAGAAGACTGGAAGAAGCAGGATTGCTCACGGTACGCTCCGCGGAGCATAATGGCAGACTCAGAAAATATTATCATATCACAAAAGCAGGGCGTTCTCGCATTGAGTCTTTTAAGGAAGAATGGAAAGAGATCATGTCGATCTATGAATTCATTGTAAAAGGAGGAAAGGGAAATGACGAAGGAACTGTTTCTTGGGAAGATTCGGCAAGGACTTGAGGGGTTGCCGCAGGAGGACGTCGAAAAATCGCTGGATTATTATACGGAGATGATCGAAGATTGCATGGAAGAAGGCATGGGCGAAGAAGAAGCGGTGGCGGAGATGGGCGATGTGAATGAGATCATTTCGTTCATTTTGATGGAAACACCTTTGCCAAAGCTTGTTCGTGCCAAAACAAAACCGAATCGAACACTTCGTGCATGGGAAATTGTTTTTCTCGTTTTCGGTTTTCCGATTTGGGGAGCACTGCTTATTTCTTTGGGTGCCGTTGTATTTTCTATTTATATTTCACTTTGGTCTGTTATCGTTTCGTTATTTGCAACAGATTTTTCGCTCTTGGTCAGCGGCATCGGTTGCCTCTTGGGCGGTGTCATTTTTGCTTGTATGGGGTATAGTCCGCAGGCACTCCTTTGTATTGGCGCAGGCTTTTTGCTTGTAGGACTTTCCATCTTCTTTTTCTTTATTTGTCATCTTTGTGCCAAAGGTTGTATTTGGCTTTCTAAATGGATTTTAAGAGCGATCAAACGAATGTTTATCGGAAAAAGAGGTGAAAAAAATGCGTAAAGCCACGAAAATTGCTTTGGTTCTTGCAAGTATCTGCATCGTGATCGGTATCGCTTTTGCTTGTGCGGCATGGATCGCGGCGGAATTTTCTTGGGAAAATTTCAATCCTGTTGAAATGAAAAGCGGCACGTTTGAGATTACAGATGATTTTACAAGCATTGATATTGATGTTTTGTCCGAAAATGTGAAATTTTTTCCCGCAGAAGACGGTGTTTGCAAGGTAGTTTATCGAAGCTCTGCTGAAGTGAATGCCACGGTTCGGGACGGCGCGCTTGTGATCGAATCCTTTCGCGAGGAGATTTTTCCGTTCTCGATTGGTAGTTGGGAAACACCGTACATGAATCTTTATTTACCGCGCAAATCATACAAAACGTTGTCAATCAAGACGGAAAGCGGTGATGTTTATGTTTTTCCTGTGTTTTCTGAGGTTCAACATGCGGTTTTTGACTGCGCGAGTGGGGACATCAATTTTATTGGCACAATTTCGGAAAGTTTGATTGCAAAAACGATCAGCGGAAATATTTTGATCCGAGAACCCAACGCGAAAACGGTTCGCACCGTTTCCACGAGCGGTGATATTTGGCTTAGCGGTGTCCATGCTACGGAGATTTCGGTAGAATCGACGAGCGGCGATATCAAGTTTGACACCGTAACGGCAAAAGAAAAGCTCACCGCCGAGACGACGAGTGGTGATATCGAGCTTTATTGCGATGCGGGTGCGCTTTTTTTGAAAACAGTTAGCGGCGACGTGGAGGGGACGCTCGGCAGCGCGAAGCAGTACGTTACCAAGACGACAAGCGGAACGGTGCGTGTTCCGCCGAGTGATAAGAGCGCCGGCGTTTGCGAGATCACCACGACAAGCGGCGATATCCGCATCAAAGAGAGCGAAAACTGGGACGCATATTTAGCGGATTGACTTTGTATAATAGAAAAACCACCGAAAAACTCGGTGGTTTTTTGTTTTAATTTTTGCTATCCCATTCTTCGATGAGAGAGATCACGGTTTCGAAATCTTTTTCCCAAGGTCCGTGTGGGTGATGATCACAGCCTTTTTTGGAAAAAACGAAAAGGGGAACATTTGCTTCTTTGTATGCTTTCTCCAAAAGAAGACCGTTTTCTTTGTAAGGAACGACGGAATCGCTGTCTCCATATACCAAAATTGCAGGTGTTTTGTTGGCAACGAGTGTGGGAATCCGATCCATGGGGTGCTTGCGGAAAGAGATGAATTCCGATAGTGTCAGCCCAAGTGCGGAGAGAACTTCTTTGCGTTCCGCCTCGCCCGTTTTCACTTGACATTCCCCAAAGCCAAAAGGCCAGCTGAAAAGATTCATCACGGGGGCGTCGAGATAGAGCACACTTACCATTTCGGGATATTTTGCCGCGAAATGTACGGCTTGCATACCACCGCAGCTCATGCCGATGGGAACGCATTTTTCGCGTGTTCCATAGGTTTCATGCAGATATTTTATAAATCTTGCTTTTGCGTCTGTGTCGATATCTGTGCCAAGACGGGTGCGGTTTTTCAAGTAGGCAAGATGATAACCTTTTCGGAGCAATGCTTTTTCTAAGGCAGGAAAAGCACCGAAATATTCAGTCTTTAGCATCAGACGATCTGTTTTTACATCGTCATTGGGCAAAATGAGGATCGCATCGCGATCCTCAAATGCAAACGATATTTTTTTGAATTCGTTTTGCCAAAGTTCCATGGTCAATTAAACGGTTGCGGAAGCAGGTGCTTCTGTTGCGGAAGCGGTAACAGTACCCTTGAGTTCTTCATAGAATTTCGCTCTTGCAGCCTGGTGGTAAGGTTCAACGTAAAGAAGAAGAATACCGAATGTGAAAGAGGAAAGAATGTACCAGCCGATGAAGCTGAGGTCAAGGATAAAGAGATCAAACTTGTGACCGTCCATCATTTTGCGGCTTGCGGTGATTGCTTCATTTGCACCCATGTTCGGGTTGTCAATGAGAATGAAGTTCATCATCGAATAAGAATAAGATTTTACGATGCCGGGAATCACGAAGAGAAGCGACCAGAGGAAGAGATAAACGGTCTGCAAGATGCCGGCAACGAGAACGGTACCGAAATTTTTGGTACAATCGAAAAGATTTTCGACCTTCATGGTTTTGTTGCGGACAACGGAAAGGAATGCGGAGCAAAGTCCGAAAGTGATAAGACCGGTGAAAAGGCTACCAATACCTGCAGTAGCACTTGTGAGTACGGCGTTGATCACCATAGCGAGGAGATATACGCCAATAGCAGTACCCCAGTTGCCGGTAAGAGAAGCTTTTGCTTCAGATTTCATTTGAGCTCTTGTCATAGGTTAAGAACCTCCTTTAAAATGTTGATTTTAGCCCTGAGCAAAATAGCAAAAAGCCTTGTAGAATAAGGAGAAAAGCCTG
>CAYXQF010000135.1:0-3314 GCA_964466625.1 uncultured Lachnospiraceae bacterium
GCTTTCTTGATAAGAACTGCTGCGGGGGGAGTCTTGGTGATGAAAGAGAAGGAACGGTCAGCGAAAATAGTGATAACAACAGGAATGATAAGACCCATGTCGTTCTTTGTACGTTCGTTGAATTCCTTTGTGAAAGCAGCGATGTTAACGCCGTGCTGACCGAGAGCAGGACCTACAGGGGGCTGGGGAGTAGCTTTGCCGGCGGGAAGCTGCAATTTAACGTATGCTACAATTTTCTTTGCCATGATTTATACCTCCGAATGTGGTGTTTGCCGGGAGAATTCAGATAAATTTTTCTCCCTCCCACAATGCGTCCTGGCGGGACGCGATGAAAGATTATTTTTCCGCTGCGATGCTTGTGATGTCAAGCTCAACAGGGGTTTGACGTCCGAAGACGGACGCTGTGACCGTGACCTTTTTGAGGTCGGCCGAGATTTCCGAAATGGTTCCGACGAACCCTGTCATGGGACCGCTCTTGATGCTTACGCTGTCGCCGACCTTGAAGGCTGTCGTTGTCGCTGTCTTTGCAGCGGACTCAACGCCGAGCGCTTCTACCTCTTTATCGGTAAGCGGTACGGGACGGGAGCCGGGTCCTACAAAACCGGTTGCACCGGTGATCGTCATGACGATATGCCATGTTTCATCGGTCATGACCATCTTCACGAACACGTAGCTGGGGAATACCTTGGATTCGGTTTCCTTGGTTACGCCGTCGGAGTTTGTCTCCGTTGTGAGTTCCACAGGGATCTTCACGTCTGTGATCAGATGGGAGATTCCGCGGTTTTCAATGATTTTTTCAAGGTTGGTCTTAACTTTGTTTTCGTAGCCCGAATAGGTATGGACAACATACCATTTGGCTGTATTTGCGTTTTCGCTCATTTGCTTTCCCACCTCTTGCTCTTAAGATACCGGGCGGATATAGTAGATCAGGTCTTTCAGTGCAAAAATTCCCTTATTCAGACCGAAATCAACAAGCGCAAGACAAGCTCCGACCACGATGATGGAAACGATTACCACAGCAGAATTTTTCAAAAGCTGTTTCTTCGTAGGCCATACGAGCTTTTTGAATTCGCTTCTGTAATCCTTGAAGAATTTTGCAATTCTGGACCAGATGCTCGGCTTTTTGGTTTTGTTTGTTTCTGCCATTATTTCCTCCTTGCGACCTTTTAGAAAAGGTCAGATTTTTTTGCAATCACTTGGTTTCTTTGTGAAGCGTGTGTTTGCGGCAGAACTTGCAATATTTCTGCATTTCAAGTCTGTCAGGATCGTTCTTTTTGTTTTTGGTTGTGTCATAGTTTCTTTGCTTGCATTCTGTGCAGGCGAGAGTGATTTTGACGCGCATAGCGGCACCTCCTGTAAAATTTGAAGCCAAAAAATTAGCTCCTGTTTGTCAAAAAAACAGAAGCGAACAAAACAAATAAAGACGGACGGTTATTTTGGAAAACATGGATAACCGCCTGAGTATATTGCTTTCATTCGGTTCGTTTTTCGTACCTCCCTCATGTTCGGATATCATAAAAACCACGCCGTGGTGTATCCGCAGAGGTGATAATATAATACCACAAAAAACGGCGAATGTCAATAGTTTTTCGCCGTTTTTTGCAATATTTGTGATGTTTTTAAAGAAATTCAAAATTTTTGCCATTTTTCTTTTTTATAAGGAAAAATGGAGCAAATTTTTTTATTTAGCGAATATCTGTGGGCATCATGCGATCTTTTTTACCACATTCCGTGCATTTAACCAGTACACTTTCGTCCCCAAAATTCATGTTTGCGCCCATTGCGCCGAGGAGCGTCGGAGAGAATGTTTTCTCGCAATAGGGACAGCGGAAGGTTTTCTTCATGGCGCCTTTTGCTTTTGCGATACAAACGATGAGAGTGAGCACGACACCGAGAACGGTGAAACTGAGCAAGATCAAAAGTCCGATAAAAACTTGTTCGGTCATGAGAAGCTCCTTTCATAAAATATGTATTTTATCCAACATTGGGATTCCAAAGGGGCAAGCCCCTTTGGCGAGTTCCAAGGGCAGAGCCCTTGGCGGAGTTTGAGGTGGAACCGGGGTTTAATCGACGAAGTCGAATTCGAGATCGTAGAGGCTTACGCTGTCGCCGTCGGCGATGCCGAGGTCGCGCATCTTCTGAATGATACCGTTGTCACGCATCATTTTTTCAAAGTACATGAAGGATTCACGGTCATCAAAGTTGATGCCGCTCATCAGCCACTTGAGCCATTCGCCCTCGACGATCCAAGTGTCGCCTTTCTTGGTGACGGTGATGTCATCGGGAGATGCGGGTTCTTCGATCACTTCTACTTCTTCAGGCTCATAAATGGTAAGAGGCGGAAGTTCCTGGAGTGCATCATAAACGTTGCGGCAAAGTGTTTTTACGTTTTCACCGGAAGCGGCGCTGATGTAAACCACTTCATAGCCGAGCTCTGCGGCAAAGGCTTCGAGTCTTGCTTTGGTTTCTTCTTCGGTTTCGGGATCGAGAATGTCGCATTTGTTTGCGGCGATGATTTGAGGACGGTCTGCGAGATCGTCGCTGTAGCGGCGAAGCTCTTCGTTGATCATTTCAATGTCTTCGATCGGATCTCTGCCTTCCGAACTTGCAATGTCAACAACGTGAACGAGAAGTCGGCAACGGTCAACGTGGCGAAGGAAGTCATGTCCAAGACCAAGACCTTCGGAAGCACCCTCGATCAGACCGGGAATATCCGCCGCAACGAAAGCGTGATTGCCGTCAACGGAAACCACACCGAGCATGGGGGCGAGTGTTGTGAAATGATAGTTTGCGATCTTCGGTCTTGCTGCCGAAATCATAGAGAGAAGTGTGGATTTGCCGACGTTGGGAAGTCCGACAAAACCGACGTCCGCGAGCATCTTGAGCTCGAGAATAACCTCACGTTCTTCACCGTCAAGGCCGTTTTTCGCAAAACGGGGGGCTTGACGTGTGGGTGTTGCAAAATGACGGTTACCCCAGCCGCCTCTGCCGCCTTTGCACGCGATGAAGGGTTCGCAACGGCTCATGTCTTTGATCACTTTTCCGGTTTTGGCATCTCTGATTACGGTGCCTTCGGGAACGGGAATGATCAGGTCGTCTGCCGTTGCGCCGTGAAATTTCGAAGGTTTGCCGTCACCACCGTTTGCGGCAATGAATTTTCTGCGGTTGCGGAAATCAAGAAGGGTATTTGTGCCTTCGTCGATCACAAAAACGATGTTGCCGCCGTGACCGCCGTCGCCGCCGTCAGGACCGCCTTTCGTAATGTAGTTTTCTCTGTGGTACGAGATACTTCCGTTGCCGCCGTTTCCCGCTTT
>CAYXQF010000136.1:0-996 GCA_964466625.1 uncultured Lachnospiraceae bacterium
GAGGCACGCGGCTATACCGCATGGGACCCGACTTCCTATGCCTTTGTCAAAGACAGTGTGCTTTGTATCCCGACAGCGTTTTGTTCTTACGGCGGCGATGCGCTGGACAAGAAAACACCGCTTCTTCGTTCGATGGAAGCCATCAATCGTCAGGCGATGCGCGTGCTGAAGCTTTTCGGTAATACCGACGTGACGTCTGTGAAAACCACCGTCGGCCCCGAGCAGGAATATTTCCTTGTCGATAAAGAATATTTTGATAAACGTCCCGACCTCATTTATGCAGGCAGAACGCTTTTTGGTGCGCGTTCCCCGAAAGGGCAGGAGCTTGACGATCACTATTTCGGCACGATCAAGCTTCGCGTTGCCGCTTTCATGAAGGAAGTGGACGAGGAGCTTTGGAAGCTTGGTGTTTATGCCAAGACTGAGCATAACGAAGCTGCACCTGCCCAGCATGAGCTGGCTCCCGTTTTCACAACGGCAAATATTGCCGCAGACCACAACCAGCTCACCATGGAGCTCATGCAAAAGATCGCCAAAAAGCATGGCCTTGTCTGCCTTTTGCATGAAAAACCCTTTGCCGGCGTGAGCGGTAGCGGTAAACATAATAACTGGTCTATCACTACAAACACAGGCTTAAATCTCCTTAATCCCGGTGAAACACCGTATGAAAACGCGCAATTCCTTCTTTTCCTTTGTGCGGTCATCAAAGCGGTGGACGATTATCAGGATCTTCTCCGTGTTTCCGCGGCAACAGCAGGCAACGATCACCGATTGGGTGCTTCTGAAGCACCGCCCGCGATCGTTTCCATGTTCCTTGGCGATGAGCTGACAGCGGTACTGGCGGCTCTTGAAAAAGAAACCTCCTACAACGCAAAAGAAAAAACACTTATGCGTGTCGGCGTACACGTTCTTCCTAAATTTCCGAGAGATACCACCGACCGCAACCGCACTTCTCCTTTTGCTTTTACGGGTAATAAATTTGAATTCCGTATGCTT
>CAYXQF010000136.1:1006-3274 GCA_964466625.1 uncultured Lachnospiraceae bacterium
GAAGCTATAAAATCCGGTTCAAGCTACAGTAAGCATAAAAAAGAAAAGCTTGAAATCGGTGTGGATATGCTTCCTAAATTTTCTAAGGATACAACTGACAGAAACAGAACCTCGCCTTTTGCTTTTACAGGTAATAAATTTGAATTCCGTATGCTTGGTTCTTCCGCATCGGTTTCCGATTGCAATACGATCATCAATACCGCCGTTGCGGAATCTCTTTGTCAGTTTGCGGATACACTTGAACAGGCGGAAAACTTTGAAACGGCACTCCACGAATTGATCGTGAAGACCATTCGTGATCATAAACGCATCATCTTCAACGGCAACGGTTATGATGACGCATGGATCGCGGAAGCAGAAAAGAGAGGGCTTACCAATCTGCGCACCGCACCCGATGCGATCCCACAGTTTGTTGCTGAGAAGAATATCGCACTTTTCTGCAAGCATAAGGTTTTCTCCGAACGTGAACTCCGTGCCAGAACAGAGATCATGCTTGAAGCTTATGTAAAGGTGATCAATATCGAAGCGCTGACAGCGATCGACATGGTCAGCCGCGATATTTTGCCTGCAATCAGCGCATATTGCGAAAAGCTTGGCAATACGCTTATCAGCAAACGCGCACTTGCGGATATTCCTTGCCGCTATGAAAGCGAAACCCTGCGCAAGCTTTCCGCACTGACCGATGAAATTTATGCGGAGCTTGGCAGATTGGAAGCCGCGACCGCTTGCGTCAAGAAAATGGGAGAAACGCTCGCCATGGCGAAAGGCTTTGAAACGGAAGTTTTGCCGAAGATGGCAAGACTTCGCGCACACGTCGATGCGGCAGAAGCGCTGACGGCTACCGAATATTGGCCCTATCCTACATACGGTGATCTGCTCTTTGGGGTAAGATAAGATACATAACGATAAAAAAACCGATGCTTTTGGGGCATCGGTTTTTCATTTGATTGACTTTTTAGATAGTTAACTGTGGGTGTTCTTTCTCTTTTTGAAAGAGAAAGAACGAAAGAGAAGCAAAAAACTTACGCAGTTTTATCGCGTGGGCGCGCCGCCCGACACGTTTCGTTTGGAAAACGAAACGGCGGAATCGCGGCGAGAATGTATTCGGTGCAGATTTGCGTCGCGTACTATGTTTTAGTAAAAATTTCTTACCTATCCCTCTCGCGTTTATGGAAATCCCCCTAAGAGATCCTCTGATATTTCCCCTCATTGGGTTCAAAGGGACAATGTCCCTTTGCAGGTGCAGGGCAGAGCCCTGCCGGGGTATGGGGCAGCGCCACATCTGTATAAAAAGAAAAAGCGCCTTGACAAGGATTTTCTTGCGTGGTATAATAAAAATGCTATAATATGTTTTTTCGAAAATGAAATATAAAGAAAACCAAATTTTAGGAGGATTACATTTCATGGAACAGGCAAAAATTGCAATGCTTTCTGAAAAAGCCCGCGAAATTCGTCTTGGCGCTTTGAAAGCGGTTTATCACGCGGCTTCCGGCCACCCGGGTGGCTCTCTTTCGATCGCGGATCTTCTCGCGTATCTTTATTTTGAAGAAATGAACGTTGATCCCAAAGATCCCAAAAAGGCTGACCGTGACCGTTTCGTTCTTTCCAAGGGTCACACAGCGCCCGCCCTTTATGCAACGCTCGCGGCAAAAGGTTATTTTGATCCTGCGGAGCTTGCTACACTCCGTCAAGTCGATAGCTTCCTTCAGGGTCACCCCGATATGAAGCACACACCCGGCGTGGATATGTCCTCCGGTTCTCTCGGTCTTGGTATTTCTGCGGCTTGCGGTATGGCGATCTCTGCGAAGCTTTCCGGTGATAGCTACCGTGTTTACACCGTTCTCGGTGACGGTGAATCCGAAGAAGGTCAGGTTTGGGAAGCAGCTATGTTTGGCGCACACTATAAGCTTGATAATCTCGTGGCTTTCATCGACTGGAACGGCCTTCAGATCGATGGTAAAGTTTCTGAAGTTATGAACCCCACACCTCTTGATGAAAAATTCGCGGCATTTGGTTGGAACGTTGTTGTGATCGACGCACACGATTTTGAACAGATCGAAGCAGCTTGCAAAGCGGCTCGCGAATGCAAAGGCAAGCCCACCGCCGTTATCTGCAAGAGCGTTAAGGGTAAAGGCGTTTCCTTCATGGAAAACCAGGCAGGCTGGCATGGCAAAGCACCGAATGCGGAACAGTATGAACAGGCTGTTAAAGAACTTACAGCGAATTAATTTGGGAGGGAATCACTATGGCAGATAAGATTGCAACAAG
>CAYXQF010000137.1:0-3230 GCA_964466625.1 uncultured Lachnospiraceae bacterium
GCAATCCCAAGCCGTTCTCCCGTTTTGCAACGGCAGATCTTGAGATATGTATATCCACTGCGAGCTTTGCTTGCGATATACCTTTTTCGCTCCGCAGTTCTTTTAATTTTTCGGAAAACTCCATAGAAACACCTCCGTTCTTTCTGAACATATTTTACCATAAAATATGGAAAAGAAAATAGCTAAAATTGCATATTCAAAAAATTATGGGATATAAATAACGGAAAAACGAGAAATTCGGGAAAGCATTTCTCGTTTTTCTAAGTTCAATCAGTTCTTTTCTTTGAACCATACAAGCATATCGGTTTCTCCACGGTTAGCAAAAGCGTGATAGGGGATCATCTTGATCTTTGTGGGAAGAAGCACAGTCTTTTTCGCATCGGCACGTGTGTAAAGTGCGTCATCGCTGTCCGTGTAGCGGAAGCCTTCAATCTCCAAAGTGTTCAAGCCGTATTTTTCGTCATAAATCACATGGCTTGTAAAATCGGCAGAAATGGCAAATGCATGAAGATTTTCGCCATTATCCACACTTTCCGCGCAGTAAACGATAGGTCCTGCCTGCACGCAAAGCTTACCTGCATCTCTTATGACCTTTGCGTTGGCGCGAATGGCAAAAGGTGTCATATCCAGTTCCAAAATCGCTTCGCCGTCATTATCAAAGATCGCATAACCGTTTTGCACGGTGTGTGCTTTGTTCAGCCGATAGCTTGCACACCAAGAAGGAATACGCACGGCAATCTTTTTCACGCCTTCGGCACGAAGCAAGATCTTTCCATTTACGGGATAATCCGTTTTCATTTCACAACGAACCGTACCATTATCAAGTTTGGAAGGAACAAACTGGTTTACATAAAGCGTATCGCCGTCAATACCGTAGACATATTCACAAAGTTTAGGAAGCAAACGGTTGATATTGGGCGGACAGCAAGAACAGCTAAAAGATTTTTTTCTCTGTGTGATGGGGAAACGTCGCGTGCCAAAGTTATTGGAAAAATGCTCAAGCATGGTAATTTCCAATGGATTTTCATAGAAAAATGCGTCACCGTCCAGAGAAAGTCCTGAGAGCATACCGTTATAAAAAACTCTTTCTATCGTATCCGCATAAGTCGCATCATTATAAAGCGTTTGCATTCTTTGGCAGAAAAACATCAACCCTATGCCTGCACAGGTTTCCGTGTATGCCTCTGCATTGGGAAGATCATAAGGATTGGAAAAGGTTTCTCCGTAATGGAAAGAGCCAATCCCACCCGTAATATACATTTTTTTCGTAACGATATCACGATAAAGTGCCTCGCAAGCAGAACACAAGCCATCATCGTTCAATTCGCGCGCGAGATCTGCCATTGCCGTATAAAGATAGACCGCTCGAACCGAATGTCCCTGTGCCTCACGCTGTGCGCGGACGGGTAAATGCGTTTGGTGATAATTTGAAAGGTCATCTTTTTCGGAAACACCCCTCAAATTGATGAAATGTGCCGCAAGATCAAGATATTTCTTCTTGCCCGTATACTGATACATACGAACAAGTGCCAATTCGATTTCCTCATGACCGGGGGTGGAAAAAGCGGCACTGTCTTCTTCTACAAAAACTTTGTAAATATAGTCCGCATATTTTTCCATGCAGTGAAGAAAGCGTTCCTTTCCTGTTGCTTCTGCATAAGCAATCGCGGCTTCAAAAAGATGCCCCGCGCAGTAAAGCTCATGATTTGCACGCTTTGTCCATCTGCCGTTCGGCTCTTTGACCGTATACCAAATGTTAAAATAACCGTCTTCACCCTGATACTTCTCAATGCGATCAATAAGGTGTTCGATCTTTTCTTCCAGTTCGGCATTCGGGTGCTTGGCGATGATATAAGAAGCGCCTTCGATCCACTTTGCCACGTCACTGTCCCAGAAGTAGTGAACTTGATCTGTATTAAAATCAAACGCACCAATTCTGCCCGTTTCATCAAAGCGGTCATAAACGGCATAAATGGTGACGTCACGGTTCAGCTTTTCTTTCGCCGCCATAAAACCGCCCGTCAGATCTACTTGCTTATAAGAAAAATGCTTCATAATCAAACTCCTCATATTTGAAAAATATTAAAAAATATTGACTTTCTTTGATTTTATTATATAATGAAATTAATAGAAAAGCAACGTCGAAAATCCGACAGGAGGTAAGAAAATCCGACATGAATACAATAGGAAACGTCTATACTTGTGAATATGGAGGGCTTTTCAGCACCAACGAAACCTGGATCCACCCCGATCGCACAGAAGCAACTTATGAAATCATTTATGTGACAAACGGCAAAGTCTATATGAACATCGAAGGCACGGAATATTGTGCTGAAAAGGGCCATCTTCTTCTGCTGGAACCAAACAAACGGCATTTCGGTTCAAGAGAAAGCACCGATGTCAGCTTTTATTGGGTGCATTTTTACATAGAAAACGGTAAACTCCCCTTTTCTGCTTGCCACCTAAAAAAATTTGACAATGGCTATCTCTTCAAAGAATTACTTCACCATTTGTTTCTGCCCAAGCGTCCCGATTATCTGATCAATGCGATTCTTGCACACATTCTTTCACAAATACAATATAATGTAAATGAACTCTCCGAAAATACCAATAAATCTGCCGAAGAGATCAACGAATGGATCCGCGCGAACATCTCCGCCAAATTAACAGTGGAAAAAACAGCGAAACAATTTGGCTTTTCCACCGATCACGTTTCCAGACTTCTCAAAAAACAATATCACGTAAGCGCCAAAACTTTAATCAATAAATACCTGCTTCAAAAAGCGAAGGAACTCCTTTCCAATACGGGAAAATATATCAAAGAAATCGCGTATGAATTGGAATTTACTCATGACAAAGCGTTCATTGTTTTTTTCAAGTATCACGAAGGAATCTCTCCGTCTGATTTTCGCAACCGTCTTTATAAGATCCACATGAATAATCATTGATAAAACAAATGCCCTTCTCATACCGAGAGGGGCTCTCTTTATTGTTTACGATTTTTATTAAAGATAAAGCAGAGCATCTCGCGTTTTCTATCGCGGTGCAAACACAGCAAAAGTCCACGCCCTAAAAACGCGGTGCGTTTTCTTCGCGGGCTTCCGAATCCACCCGCTGTCTTCTATCTTCAGCAAAAAGAAAAACCTCACTCTTTCGAGTGAGGTCTGGTGGGAGCGGGTGGATTCGGACCACCGAAGTCAGTGACAACAGATTTACAGTCTGCCCCCTTT
>CAYXQF010000138.1:0-3109 GCA_964466625.1 uncultured Lachnospiraceae bacterium
GTCTTATTTAATGATACGGATACTGGTGATGACAGGTTGATTTTGCGCAGAAACAGCACCATTGTAGCCAGAAGGCGTATTGGCACAGATCGCATCAACAACTTCTATGCCCGACGTGACCCAACCGAAAGCGGCATAGTCACCGTCAAGACCATCATTATCTTCGTGCATGATGAAGAACTGAGATGTTGCGGAGTTCATTGCCATTTCAGCGGTAATGCCATAATAGGGATTTTCGCCCATTCTTGCCATGGAAATGACACCTCTGACATGTTTGATGGGATTATTAACACCATTTGCAGAAAATTCGCCTTTGATAGATTTGCCGGAACCGCCGCTACCGTCGCCGTTAGGATCGCCGCCTTGGATCATGAAACCACTCATGATGCGATGAAAGGTGAGTCCGTCATAAAAACCGTCTTCTACAAGACCAATAAAGTTTTTAACGGTTTTGGGGGCTATGGTTTCATCAAGCGTAAGTGCGATCACACCATAATTTTCGACAGTGATCTCCACGTTATGAAGCTTATGACCGGTAGTATCCATGTTATAAGGATTTACCATGGAAGTTGGAATATTTTTCCCGCAAGAGCAAAGCAAAACAGCGGATAAAGTGAGAAGGAGAAGAAGGGTGATAATTTTTTTCATAATCAAAGCCTTTCGTGAATTTTAACCTCTTGTAATTTTGATACGCATTTCAGCGCCCGGCTCGTCAAGCACTTCCACGGTGAGCTTCCAATCGGGAGATACACCTTCGGGGAATTGATTCAAGCTATAAGAGAGCGATGCCGCGCCGCAATAGAGAGAAGAATCATAAATTGCGGTTTTCGGATCTTCGGATTTATAGAAGAAAGGATCCACAGCAACGTCTTTTTCCAAATGGAAGCAAGGGGCATATTTGACGAAATTGCCGTTTTCATCGGTGATTTCTTCAAACATATTGCGTACACGGACAGCATTACCGAGATCATGACGTTTTCCTTCAGGGAGATTGGAGGAAACACACTGGGCTTTGAGGAACCATTCGTCGTTCACGTTTTCATCAATGTGCCAGAAAAGTACGCCGCCTTTGGAATCACCGGGCGTAAGAGCGGCTTCAAAACCTTCTTTGAGACGAACTTCTGCGAGAATATACTCCTTGGAATTTGCGGTCGGAATACGAAGCACGTCATATTTGCCGGAGCAAGTGGAATGAAGCGTATAGATACCATCTTCTTCAGCGATTCTCTCATTTGCAAAACCAAGATAAATGCGCTGATAAGGATCAATATAGCTCGGCATTTTGCCGTGTTCCATCTTATTGCCATGGGACATCAAAGAGAAATTGCGCGGGATCGGCCAGCCAAAAACTCTTTCTGTGGGCGGTGTGAAACGCGGATACATATCCTGTGCGCCGATGTTATGTGCAAGCTCGTGCGCAGGGGTGCCGATAGTCATGGGACCTGTGGAAGTATATTCACCCATATTGGAGATCTTCACGATCTTAACACCACCGCTCATATGAGCGTCGGTCATCTGGCTTGTGCCGTGAACCATGAATCTATGACTTGGCATCGGAGCATTTTCTTCACGAACTGTAGAAAATTCCAAGTCGGGTTTGGTGGAAGCGTTATCAAAGCCTGCATTGAGGATCACGATAGCGAGTTCATCGGGCGTCACAAGACCATCGCCGTTTTCATCGTATTTTGCAAAATCCACGTAAGGATCACAAGCTTCCACGATGGTTTTGATCGCTTCTCTTGCTGCTTTTTGATTGTCATAACCTTCAAGATTGCGAAGTGCGGCAGGGTGCGGCATGGGAACAGTGATCTCCAAAATACCCTCATGTGCATTTTCTTTTTGCGGATGATCAATGTGTACGGGATAGAACCAGAATTTGCCCATGGTCATTTCTTTATAGAAATTGAGCAAGGAATAGCCTTCCTCCGCGAAGAAGGTTTCATAGCAATCATCGGCGGTGGTCATTGCCCACTGTTCGCCATAGATAGGCGATGTTTTGTCGGTGACAAGCTCAGGGTGAGCAGGATCAAAATCGTTTTTGCCGTTGCCGTTGGCATCAAAGCTTGCAATCACGACAAGAAGCGGAGCAGGTTTTTGCGGTTTCATGGTGGTAAGTCCCCTTTCTGAAAACGAAATATTTTTTGTTATTCTTATTGTACCATATTCCTGAAATAAGGTCAAGAAAACGCGGTAAAATTCACACTTTCGTTTCATTTTACCGCGCTATTTTTTGAAATATTCCAAGTTAACCGAATTGGCTGTTATAAAGATTTGCGTAAAAACCGCCTTTTTTCAAAAGCTCTTTGTGATTACCGATCTCTTCGATGCAGCCGTCCTTCATGACGAGAATAAGATCCGCTTCGCGAATGGTGGAAAGACGATGTGCAACGATGAAGCTCGTTCTGCCTTTCATCATGGCGGCAAAAGCATCTTGAATCTTCATTTCTGTTCTGGTGTCAATGGAGGAGGTCGCTTCGTCAAGGATCAGCATCGGCGGAAGTGCAAGCATGAGTCTTGCAATGCAGAGCAGCTGCTTTTGACCTTGAGAAAGACTGCTGTCATCACGAATGACCGTGTCGTAGCCGTTCGGCAAACGCTTGATAAAGCTGTGTGCGTGTGCGGCTTTTGCGGCGGCAATGATCTCAGAGTCGGTGGCATTGGGTTTGCCGATGGCGATGTTTTCACGAACAGTCGCCGTTCTGAGCCATGTGTCCTGCAAAACCATGCCGTAGCTGCGACGAAGACTGCTTCTTGTGATATTGCGGATATCGGTGCCTTCCACGCGAATCGCGCCTTTGTTTACGTCATAAAAACGCATCAAAAGACCGATGAGGGTAGTTTTTCCGCAGCCCGTGGGACCGACAATGGCGATTCGTTTGCCATTTTGTACGTTCAGCGAAAGATCGCGAATAAGCGGTTTTTCGGGATCGTAAGAGAAATCTACGTGAGAAAGCTCGACATTACCGCGTACATTGGTGAGAATGCGCGCGTTTTCTTTGTCAGGGGTTTCTTCGGGTTCATTGATCAGTGTGAAAAGACGGTCTGCACAAGCGAGCGCATTTTGAAGTTCTGTGACAACGCCCGAAATCTCGTTAAAGGGTTTTGTGTA
>CAYXQF010000139.1:0-3027 GCA_964466625.1 uncultured Lachnospiraceae bacterium
GTCGGTCAGGAGATCATTACGCCCGCAATGGGTACGATGCTCATGGGCTACTCGCCCATGCGGCCCGCGCTGGGGGTGCATGACGATCTGCATGTAACGGCCTTCGCCTTTGAAACGGACGGCGTGCAGGCGCTGCTGCTGTCGGCTGATCTTTGCAATATCAAGGAGCCGGACGGCGAGGTTCGCCGGCTGATCGCCCAGGGCGTGGGTGTGCCCGAGGGGAATATCGTCGTTTCCTGTACCCATACCCATTCCGGCCCCAGTACCTATAAGGAAGACGGCTTCCTGTATGAAATGTTTATTCCCAAGGCCATCCAGGCCGCGGCCGCGGCCCTTGCCAACCGGAAGCCCGCGCTTATGGGCATCGGCCAGACCTGCAGCGATGTGGCTGTCAACCGCCGGGTGATCCGGGAGGACGGCAGCATCGGCTTCGGCCAGAATCCCCACGGCAGCTGGGATCCCACCATGACGGTGGTATCCTTCCGGGAGCCGGACGGCACGCCCATTGGCAACATCATCCAGTACGGCTGCCATAATACGGGCAGCGGCAAGAATGACGATGTCACCCGCGACTGGTGCGGCGTTGCCATTGACCGGCTGCAGGCGATCGCCGGCGGCACCACCGCCTTTATCAACGGCTGCGGCGGTGACTGCGGTCCCAGACTGCCCAACGGAGAGACCACCGGCAATCTGCAGATGGCCATGGAGCTGGGCGGTAAGGCTGCCGTGGATGCCGTGCGGGCCAACCTTAGAAAGCCCCCGCATACGACAATAACGGAGACCGTGTAATTCTTTTGAGTCGGCAAAGCTGCGCTCCACCGTATCTATCAGTGGTTACGTATTCCGGATACTTATGCTCGGGGCAAATGTATATGTCCCACTCAGGAAGATGGGTGAATTTATATTTACCGTATTTGCCTTTTTGTTGGTTGCCGCGACGATGTCCCATTGCCGCTTCAATTCCCATTTCGTAAAGGTACTTGCAAATGTTCGAAACATTGTAGCCATCGTCGAAATAGTTTTCCTTTTCTTCCTCGGTTTCTCAAAAGGTGATCTTTCGGTACAAGATCCTCCAAGATTACCATTTCCAATCTGCTTTGCTTTCCGCTTCTTTCCGTAAACACAGGTGTTCCTCCAAGCTTCTTTTTCACCTATATTATACCACTTTTCTTCCTTCCTGTAAATATGACAAAAGAGCCCAAAACATACTCTCGGACTCTTTGTCAGTGGTCTGGGAGCTGCCTTGGCAGCTCTTGTTGTTCTTGCGTTTTCCTATTAAATAAACACGTATTTGCTCATGCGGTCAAAGGCCTCTTGCACGCGGGAAAGCGGTAATGCAAGGTTGAGGCGGATGTGCGTCGTGCCGCCGTGCACGCGGCCGTCCTGCCAGGTCACGCCCACCGCGCAGCCTGCCACTACGATCTCGTCCAGCGTCTTGCCATGCTTTTCCATGTACTCGGCGCAATCGATGAACAGCATGTACGTGCCCTCGGGGTGGAACACCTTGACGCCCTCGAAATGCTCGGAGATATACTTGCAAGCAAAATCCACGTTGCCCGACAGCACCTGGCAAAGCTCGTCCACCCATTCGTGCCCCTCGTCCTTGTATGCGCCGATCAGCGCGTACATGGAAAGCACGTTCATGGAATTGTAGTGCGAGAGCGAGGATTCCTTGTTCACGCGGTCGCGGATGCGGTCGTTGTAAATGACGTGGTATGCGCCGATCAGACCCGCCAGGTTGAAGGTCTTGGAGGGAGCATACAGCGCAACCGTTCTCTGTCGCGCGTCCTCGCTGATCGACTGCGTGGGGATATGCTTGTGACCGTCCAGGATGATGTCCGACCAGATCTCGTCCGAGACCACGTATACGTCATACTTGCGGTAAAGCTCCATGATGCGCTCGATCTCCCATCTCTCCCAAACGCGACCCGTGGGATTGTGCGGCGAGCAGAAAATGGCTGCATGGATGTGATTTTGCACGATCTTTTGCTCAACGTCCTCGAAATCAATGCGCCAAGTACCCGCATCGTCCTGCACAAGGCGGCTTTCCACAATGTTATAGCCGTTATTATGCAGCGAGCCGCGGAAGCCCACGTACAGGGGGCTGAGCACCAGCACATTATCACCGCGCGAGCAGAAGGTGTTCAGCGCGGACAAAACGCCGCCCAGCACGCCGTTTTCGTAGCCGATTTGTTTCGGCTCAAGACCCTGCACGCCGTTGCGCTCACTCTGCCAGCGGATGATGGATGCATAGTATTCCTCGCGGGGATCAAAATAGCCGAACGCGGGATGCGCCACTCTTTGCGCGATGGCCTCGGTCACGGTCGGAACGGTGGGAAAATTCATGTCCGCTACCCACATGGGGATGGCATCAAAGCCCTCCCCCGGTGCTGCGGGCGCCCAGCCCTGCCCCAGCGCGTCCACCGCCAAGGCGTCCTTGCCGTGTCTGTCCATAATGCTCGAAAAATCGTATTTCATAGGTATCTCTCCCCTTTTTTGTCATTGTATATATTGTAGCATAACCCGGATAGAATTGCAAGAGATTGCGGAGAAAACCCGCGGGGAATTCCATGGGCGTACTGGCGATCCCATTTCATTTGACTCCGTAGGGGCGAACTGCGTTCGCCCGCAGGAGACCACCGGTCTCCCCTATGAACGGATTGAATTATTCTTTTGACTCCGTAGGGGCGAACTGCGTTCGCCCGCAGGAGACCACCGGTCTCCCCTATGAACGGATTGAATTATTCTTTTGACTCCGTAGGGGCGATTCACGAATCGCCCGCATTTACATAGCCGCACGAAAATTGCTTGAATGCAAGGCGCACCGGAGTGGGCAAGGCGCAGGCTATCTTACGATCGTCAAGCCGCACGCGAGGAGCAACGCAGCAGTCAACGATTTTCGAAGGCACAAATAATAGAAAAAGCGAATGCAGATTCGCATTCGCTTTTTCTATTTCCCTAAGATTAAATTCTTTCCTTAACCTTAGAAGCCTTACCAACTCTGCCGCGCAGGTAGTACAGCTTTGC
>CAYXQF010000140.1:0-2993 GCA_964466625.1 uncultured Lachnospiraceae bacterium
ATGACACCTTCGTAGTCCTGCTGACCGAGGATCGCCTTCAGGAAGGTGCTTTTGCCCGCGCCGTTAGGGCCGATCAGCGCCAGAAGCTGACCGCAGTGGACGTGAAGATTGATGTTGTTCAGAATGGTTTCGCCACCGATGCGCACAGACATACTTTGCACCCGCAGGCAGCAGGAATCGCCGCAGGAATTGCCGTGTATGACAGGTTTCATCCCAATGCCTCCTTAATGGTGTCGATGTTGCGGTACATAGCCTCAAAATAGTTACTGCCGGACATGGCCATATTCAGTGCGTAGGTTTTTACGCCGGTTTCCGCGGCGATCGTCCGCGCGGCAGAGGTACTGCCGTTTGCTTCGGTGAAGATGGCCGGCAGGCGATGCTCGTTAACAAGACCGATCAGCGTTTTCAGCTCGGAAGCCGAGGCTTCGCTGCCGGATTCTTCTTCTACAGCTTCCAGAATGGCCAGATCAAAAGACTGGGCAAAGTAGGAAAAACCGTCGTGGAAGGTGATCAGCTCCCGGCAGGAAAGGTGTTCCAATTGCTGATCGCCGTACTGCTGCAGTGCGTCCAGCTGGGAAAGCAGGCTCTGCAGATTGGTTTCAAATGTGGCGGCGTGGGTAGGGTACTGGGCGGTCAGGCCGGCGCAGATGTTCCGGGCCATGGTTTTGGCGCAGTCCGGGGAGAGCCAGAAATGGGGGTCGTGGTCGTGGGAGTGACCCTCGTGCTCGTGGTCGTGGCAGCTTTCCAGCAGGGGGACATTCTCGCTGCTGTCGATGACGGTTTTGCTATCCAGCAGATCCTCCATAAACGCCTCCAGACCGCCGCCGGAGATGACGATCAGATCCGCTGCTTCCACAGCCTTGACCTGGCGGACGCTGAGGGAATAATCATGGAGGCACGAAACGCTTTCCGTCACCAGTTGGCAAACCCTTAGCTCCGTACCCCGGCACAGGGCAGAAGTGAAGGTATAGACCGGCAACGTAGTGGCGGCAATATCAGCGGTCTCGCTAGCCGGTGTACAGCCAAACAGGCAGCCGCACAGAAGCAAAACCGCAAAGATCACAGACAAAAATTTCATGGATGCATTCACCTTAAAAGCATATTTTGCTACTTTAATCATACCATGGCTGTCAAGGATGGGGGGCACAGCGGGCGATCGATGAGCGCCCCTACGAGATCAAGGTCAACAGCCCGACAAACTGAAATTTAAGATATTTTGCAAAAAAGAAAGGCGGCTGCATTTGCAGCCGCCTTTGATGTACTTAAGATCAGTGGGTCTCCAGCCACTCGTTGACCTTAGTCTTGGCCAGACGCAGGATGTCCTCGGTGGGATAGGGAGATGCCTCACCGCCGCCAACGTGCAGGAAGTACAGGCCACCGGGAGTCTGGTACAGATCCTCCTCATAGCCGGCAGGATCGCCATAGCTGCCAACGCTGTAAGCCTTGATCAGGGTAGCGGTCTCGGTATCATATTCCTTCTTGCAGATGATCTTCTTCATGGGACAAACCTCCTTTCCTTTGTAAGCAACGGCACTATTATATAGACTTTTTCCAAGAAATCAAGTAAAATTTTTGAGATTATCTGAAAAAATAAGCGTGAAATCTAATTTAACTGATAAAGTCCGTCGGTGCAGGACAAAATGGTGCCGGGAGCGAACTCGCCAATGCCCAGGGCTTTCCATTGAGCAAGAGAGCCGGAATAGAAAACATAGGATAGACTGTAGCAATCCGCAAACATATTGCTGCCAAACTGAGTCAGCGCGGCGGGCAGGCAGATGGCCTCCAGACTGTAGCAATCGTCGAAGACGTAGTCACCGATGGCGGTGACGGTCTCCGGCAGACGGATGCCCCGCAGGCTTTCACAGCCCCAGAAGGCATCTGTGCCGATGTAGGTAATGCCCTCCGGAAGATGGATGGCGGTCAGCTGGGTGCTGAAAGCGAAGCAGCTGTCACCGATGGCGGTGACGGCTTGACCGCCAATGGAAGACGGCACGGTCAGCTCGCTGCCGCCGGTATAGAGCGTGTTATTAAAATAGAGGACACCGTCCCGGACGGTGAACCAGGGCATGGACGCGTCGGTGGTGACCAGCGGCTCCGGGCGGAGCGCAAGAAATACACCAAGACCGATGGCGAAGATCAGCACCAGTGCCACAACAGGAGGCCACCAGCGGCCCTTTTTGGGCGGCGGCGTCAAAGCCGCGCCGCAGGAAAAACAGAAGCGGTCGGTATTTTCTGCGGCCTGACCGCAGGAAGGACAAATAAACATGGGATCACCTCGGAAAAATCATACCACAGCTTTTGGGTCTTGTCTACGAAAAAAAGACATGGTATGATAAATTAAGGAGTTGATAGCATGAACGATATCCCTGTTTTTAATACGGAATTTGGTGTTGCCAGCCTGTTTTTGCGGGAAGTGCCCTACCGGCAGCGGGCCCACATTAAAATACAGTCCTCTCTGGAGCCGGAGCGGCTGCTGGAGGAATGTGTGAGCTTTTGCCGGGCTTGCGGCGCGGAGTGGATCGACGCGGCAGGGCACGAATATCTGGAAAGGTATCCGCTGATCACGGCGCTTTGCGCCATGCAGTGTGACAGGGCAGCTATCGGCGAAACGGACGCCTGCCTGTTTCCGGTGACGGAAAGCACGGTGCGGCAGTGGCTGGATACTTACAATGAACGGATGGCGAATGTACCCAACGCCGCCTACATGGACAGCAAGGACGGAAAGGATTTGCTGAAAGCCGGGGATGGGTACTTTGTTCACAGAAGCGGAGAACTGCTGGGTATCGGCAAGGCGAGCGGAGATTACATCGATACAGTTATCGCCGTCAAGCCGGGCATGGGCGAAACGGTGGTGAAGGCGCTGACAAGCATACTGACTGGAGATACCGTCCGGCTGCTGGTGGCACTGGCAAATGAACGGGCGGTACGGCTGTATGAGCGGATGGGCTTCGTGAAGGTGAAAGAGGTTTCCCGGTGGTACCGGGTGCTGTAAA
>CAYXQF010000141.1:0-2781 GCA_964466625.1 uncultured Lachnospiraceae bacterium
CTTCGGCAAGCAACGGATGGGTTTCCTTGACCAGCTTGTTTCCTTTGGTAGATTCGCTTCCATTGGAAAGCAGACCGATCCTTGGGCTTTCAATCCCATAGGTCATTTTCATAAAATCAGAGCCGAGATGCGCAAAATGCTGAAGCATCTGCGGTGTGCAGTCGATGGTTGCACCCGTATCGACAAGGCAGGTAAAACTGCCATCTGCCGCAGGAAGTACCGCCGCAAGCGCGGGACGCACGCGCTCCTTGCCCGAAACATATCGCATAGCACCTGTCAGAAGCACACCCGTGTTTCCTGCTGTGATCATGCCGAAAATATCGTCACGATTCGCTAATACTCCAAGTCCCGTTAGCATAGATGAATCGGTTATGTGAAAGAGTGCGTCGGCAGGATTGTCGAAGTTGGTGATCTCACCCTTGGCATCAACGATTTCGATACGCTCCATAGGGAGTGCCGCTCTTTCACATTCTTCCTTTATAAAAGCCTCGTCACCGACGAGTACTGCGCCGAGCTCATTAAACTTTTTCAGCGCATCACCCGCACCTTTGATCATCACGGCGGCACCGTTGTCGCCACCCTTTGTGTCAATCAAAATCTTAACAGTTTCCATTTTATTCTCCTTACTCGATGGCAACAAGATAGTCGTAAACCTCTTGTCCGCCTTCGTAAACTACAATTTCATATTCGTCATAGATTTCTTTTAATTTTTCGGTCAGCGAGGCTCTTTTCTCGTTGCTGACATGTCTACCGACAAACAGCGTAATGATCTCGCAAAGGTCAATGTCGGTGCTCTTAAGCATTGAAAGCACGGCAGCCTCGGGATTATCCGAGATCGCCACGATCTTGCCACCGCTGATGGCGATATAGTCGCCGACCGAAATATTCTTACCGTCTATGAACGCATCCCGCACTGCGCGGGTGATCTCACCGTCAATGACGTCTGCTGCCGCACGCTCCGCGCTCGTTACCAAGGCTTCGATGTCCCGAAGGCCGGGCGTGATCACAGACAGAGCACTGTATCCCTGCGCAATGTTTTTCGTATTGATTACGTGAACTGTCGCATCGGTATAAAGCTCTGCCGCTTGACTTGCGGCGAGAATGATGTTTTTATTGTTTGGAAGCACGATAATATCTTTAGCGTCGCACTCCTTAAAAGACTCTATAAAATCCTCAATAGAGGGGTTCGCGCTCTGACCGCCCGAAACGATCTTGTCCGCGCCCATTTGACCAAACAACGCGGACATTCCTTCTCCTTGCGCGACGGCAACGACCGAAAAGTCCTTTTTTGGTTTTTTCTTTTCTGTTTCCGTGTGTCCGAGATTCATATTTTCAATCTTCACGGTCAAAAATTCCCCAAATGCTTGCATTTTTGCAAGGATCTCTCCGGGAGAGAAGGTGTGAACATGAACCTTGACGATATCGTCCTGCTTATAGGCGACAATGCTGTTGCCGCCCATTGTCTGCAAAAGAGAGGTAACTTCAGATATCTCGAAATCATCAGGATTCACCTTAGATGTTGTCAATCTCAACAAAAATTCGGTACAGTATCCATGTTCCAACACGCTGTTACGGGTAAACAGATCGATATTGACCGTGTTTTCTTCTTTGCGTACAGTAAGGTCATAATGAATCTCGCGCCCTTCAAGTGCCTGATACATGCCCTCGGCAATATATAAATATCCAGCCGCACCCGAATCCACAACGTCTGCTTCTGCAAGGGCAGGCAACAGATCCTTGGTCGCAGCAAGAGAGCGCCTTGCTTTCTCAATATGCAAACGCAGAAAATCCTCAAGGGAAGAATCCTCATTCATTTTTGCGATTGCATACTCCGTACTTTCTCGAAAAACGGTCAGTATCGTTCCTTCCGTCGGGTTCTGTACGGCAGCATAGGACTTTGCTATGCCTTGTCTGTAAGCCTTTGCGATTACGGGCACATCGGCATACTCCTGTTCCTTCAGAACGTCATTGATTCCCGCAAATATTTGCGAAAGAATGACACCCGAATTTCCTCGTGCCGACATCAAAATGCCCCGTGAGAATTGTTTTGAAAATTCACCGATACACTCGGTCGATTCGTTTTGTGTTGCCGAAAGTCCGCCCTCTATGGTTTTCAGCATATTTGTACCCGTATCGCCATCAGCGACGGGAAAAACGTTGAGCGCATTCAGCTCCTTGGCGTGAAGCGAGAGCATTGCCGCTCCGCCGAGAAGCATTCGCGCATAACATTTTCCGTCAATTGTTTTTGTATTCATAGTATCTCCTGTATAATCGTTGATCGCAGCTTTCATCTTTTCGTTCATAAAAATCAAGGTGATCACACCGCAACAGTATAACTTTTTACGTTTAGTATGGTTTCTCCATCGATCTGCAGAGAAGCAGGTCTGTCAAATGTTACGGTGATATTTTTGCCTTGAAGGATTGCTACGTTCTTTTTCTTCTTTATATGCTTCCCCTTGAATATTGAGGGAAAGATCATAAGTGTTTTGAGCTTTCCCGAATCGTGGAAAACCATAAGGGATACGGTTCTGTCTTTTCCGCCTCGTTTTTGCTCCGGTGTAGGCATCATACCGCCACCATAATAGCGGCCGTACATCGTAGGTGTAATCCACACCTTTTTGAAATGCATCTCCTGTCCGTCTACAATAACCGTTGCATTCACGGGCTTGAAATGAAATAGCAGACCTTTGATTGCAATAGCAGTATAATTAGGATATTTATGCTTACTTTTGATCATATCTCCAACCTCACAGCAATAGCCGTCAATACCAAAGCCAACGC
>CAYXQF010000142.1:0-2715 GCA_964466625.1 uncultured Lachnospiraceae bacterium
CTTTTATTTTTCTTGTGCGAACGAGGGCAATATTTGCTTAAGTTGACGACATTGGTGCCCTGCCCCCCCAAACTTTTCTTTACGAAAAGAAAAGTTTGGATCAAAAGAAACGTACCGTGTCGTTTCCTTTGACTTTATCATTCTTCACTCCTTATTATATACCCCCAAGGGGTATTTGTCAACCTACTTTCTTCTTTTCGGAAAGAATGAAAGTCACCATCGCTTTGAGCGATGAGGAAAAAGAAGAAACGATCTGTGGGTTTTTAAAAGAAAAATGGGAGGATAAATATCCTCCCATCAAATATATCCACATTGGGTTCAAAGGGGTGCGCCCCTTTGCAGGGTGTGGGACAGCGTCCCGCAATCCCATCAAAACGGAATCTTGGAAATATCCGCAATGATCTTGTTCATCTCGCCCATGCGCTCAAACATTTCGGTCGCGAGCGCCAGCTGACAGCGTGTGCGAACGAGATTATGTCCGCGATAAAGCGTTTTAAAATACTGGTCGCCCGTGATGTAGTCATCAAGAAAACGAACGGCAAGCTCTGCCGTCATCGTGAAAGCGCCGAGCGCCAACGTTTTGATCTCAATGGGCGTGAGAGAACTTTTGAGTTCACCCACAAAGCCTTCTGCAAACGCACGGAAACGGTCAAGATCGAGATGAACTTTTGTAAGGTCGGGTTCATCTTCCGCCGCCGTGTTTGCCGCCGAACGGATCGCGTCACCGAAGTCATACGCCACAAGACCGGGCATAACGGTATCAAGGTCGATGACCGTCTTTGCCTCATCGGTGTCTTTATCAAAAAGAATATTGTTGATCTTGGTGTCGTTATGTGTCACACGAAGCGGAAGCTCCTGCGAGTCGATCAGCTCATTGAGGCGCTGTGCCAAAGGCTTGAAGCGGCGGATCTGTTCGATCTCTGCGCGCACTTCGTCCACACGGCCACAAGGATCTTCGTTCACATGGCGAAGGAAAACTGCAATACGACTTCTGGTGTTATGGAAATTCGGAATGGTTTCATAAAGCGTTGTCGCGTCAAAGTCCGCAAGCATATTCTGGAAATTACCGAACGCTTTACCTGCGGAGCGAAGTCTTGTGAGATCATCACATTCGTTATAAGTCACAGTATCGCGCACATATTCGGAAACACGCCAAAAGCCATTGTCATCAAGAAAATAGTTTTTGCCGCCTTTCGTATAGAAAAAGTGCATAACTTGATCGCGATCTTTTCCTTCACTTTCCAGCTTATCAGCGATATGAAGCGTGATCTTTTCAATATTGCTCATGATCTTTTTCGGGCTCTTGAAAACGAACATATTGATCTTCTGGAAAACGTAATGTCCTTCTTTGCCGCAGTCATCAAGTTTCACATCATACGTTGTGTTGATATTGCCGTTGCTGATCATGGAAACGGATTTCAGCTCACCGGGAAGCTGAAAATGCTCTGCCAATTCTTTTATTTTCAGTTCGAGTTCTGTCATATCTATTTAAGTTCCTTTCGGGATCTTTCATTTTTGGGGTAATATCATTATAACATACCGCCATTATGAAAAGCAAGCAAATCACAAAAAATTAATAATCAATCGAAAACACGGATTCCGTGTCTGATCATTTTTTTCATAACGTAATGGCTTTCCATGAGCTTCTTTTTCACTTCTTCATTTGTCAGAAGTGTCGTATTTTCGGAGGTAAGTCCTTTGGGGAAATGAACGGGAACGCCCGTGAGGCAATCATCGGGAATATAATAAAGGTCACGGCTATCCATAGGAATGCGGAAGAAATTCCCCATATCCACAGCCTGTGCAGCCTCTTCATCGGTTAAAAGCGTTTCAAAATATTTCTCCCCGTGGCGAGGTCCGATGGTGTCAATATTTTCTGTGCTGTATTCAAAAAGCTCACAAAGCGCCCTCGCAAGCGTCGGCAACGTGCAGGCAGGTGCTTTTTGCACGAAAATATCACCGCTTTTACCATTTTGGAAAGCAAACAACACAAGCTCCACAGCGTCCTCTAATGTCATCAAAAAACGTGTCATGAGCGGATCCGTGATCGTCAAAGGCAATTCTTTTTCGATCTGCTCGATCCAGCGCGGCACCACAGAACCGCGGCTACAAAGAATATTGCCATAACGGGTGCAGCAGATCGCCGTATTGCCGGCATTCCGCGATTTGGCGACCGCGATCTTTTCCATCATCGCTTTGGAAAATCCCATCGCGTTGATAGGATACGCCGCCTTATCCGTGGAAAGACAAATCACCTTTTTCACTTGTGCCTCGATCGCCGCATTCAATACGTTTTCCGTGCCGACAACGTTGGTCTTGAATGCTTCCATCGGGAAAAATTCACAAGAAGGCACTTGTTTGAGTGCAGCCGCATGAAAAACGTAATCCACCCCTCGCATCGCATCGCGCAAAGAGGCAGGATCTCTCACGTCACCGATGTAAAATGAAACTTTATTGGAATATCCGCCTTCTTCTTCATATAATTGACGGCGCATATCGTCTTGCTTTTTTTCATCACGGGAAAAAATGCGGATCTCTCGAAGACCCGAACGCAAAAGATAGGAAACGATCGCATGCCCGAAAGAACCCGTACCGCCTGTAACCAATAATGTTTTATCCTCAAAAAGCTCCATATTTTTACACTCCTTTTATTTTTCTCATAGCCCTGAGCAAAATAACAAAAAGCCTTGTAGAATCAGGAGAAAAGCCTGCTCA
>CAYXQF010000143.1:0-2619 GCA_964466625.1 uncultured Lachnospiraceae bacterium
GATGGTGACACCGGTCTGAATACCGGCGGTATGGGTACAATCGCACCCAACCCCTATTACACTCCCGAAATCGCTGATGAATGCATGAAAACGATCTTTCTTCCCACCATCGAAGCAATGAATAAAGAAGGAAGAACCTTCCGCGGTTGTCTTTATTTCGGCTTGATGCTCACACCGAACGGCCCTCGCGTGATCGAATACAACTGCCGCTTCGGTGATCCCGAAACGCAGGTCGTTCTGCCGCTTCTCGAAAGCGATCTTCTCACCATCATGCAGGCAACGGAAAACGGCACCCTTGCTGACGTGGACGTGAAATTCTCCGCAAAATCCGCTTGCTGTGTGATCGTGGCTTCCAAGGGCTATCCCGTGAAATATGAAAGCGGCTGTCCCATGACACTTCCTGCAGACGATGAAAACGGCTTTATTTACGTTGCCGGCGCGAAAAAGACAGAAAACGGTCTTGTCAGCGCAGGCGGACGTGTGCTTGGCGTGACTGCTGTTGCAGATACACTTGAAGAAGCTGTGAAAAAAGCTTATGCAAAGACGGAAACCGTTGATTTTGCAAACGGCTTCTACCGCCATGACATCGGCGCGCGCGCACTTGCCGCAAAAACGAACAAATAAACCATCTTTTCCGAATGAAGAAAGGAATGATTACCAATGGTATACAGAGTTTACGTTGAAAAGAAAAAAGAGCTTGCCGGCGAAGCAAGATCTTTGCTTTCTGATATCCGAGGCCTTCTTAGCATCACTTCCTTGGAAGACCTCCGTGTTCTCAATCGCTACGACGTGGAAAACATCGACGAAGCGCTTTTTGAGTCCTGCAAAAAGACCGTTTTCTCCGAGCCTCAGCTCGATATCGTGACGAGTGATCTCGAAGAGGACGGCGCTATCCTTTTCGCTGTGGAATATTTGCCCGGTCAGTTTGACCAGAGAGCAGACTCTGCGGCGCAGTGCATTCAGATCATCTCCGAGGGAGAACGTCCCACCGTTCGCACCGCAAAGGTTTATCGCCTTTACGGCAATCTCTTGGAAGAAGAGGTCGCACGCATCAAAAAATACGTGATCAACCCCGTGGAATGCCGTGAAGCGATGATGGCACTTCCCGAAACCCTCAAGCCCGAATATGATATTCCCTCCTCCGTGGCAACACTCGATGGCTTTATCGACCTCGACACCGCAGGTCTTAACGCATGTCTCAAAGAAATGGGACTTGCAATGGACGAAGGTGATATCGCATTCTGCCAGGCTTACTTCAAAAAGGAAGGCAGAAACCCCACTATCACCGAGATCAAGATGATCGATACTTATTGGTCTGACCATTGCCGTCACACCACCTTTAATACCACCATCGACAGCGTGAAGTTTGAAGATGAGCTTCTCGCAAAAGCATATGAGGAATACATCGCAACCAGAAAAGCACTCGGCAGAACCAAACCCATCAACCTTATGGACATCGGCACGCTTGCCGCAAAAGCGCTCAAAAAAGCAGGCAAGCTGACCAAGCTTGACGAATCTGAAGAGATCAATGCTTGTACTGTCAAGATCGAAGTGGAGATCGACGGTAAAAAAGAGCCTTGGCTCCTCCTCTTCAAAAATGAAACACACAACCACCCCACCGAGATCGAACCTTTCGGCGGCGCGGCTACTTGTATCGGCGGCGCGATCCGTGACCCGCTTTCCGGCCGTTCTTACGTTTACGCGGCAATGCGTATCACCGGTGGCTCCAATCCTCTCGTTCCCGTTTCTAAAACGATTCCCGGTAAGCTTCCGCAGCGTAAGATCGTGACTACCGCGGCGGCAGGTTATTCCTCTTACGGTAACCAGATCGGTCTTGCGACCGGCCAGGTCGATGAGCTTTATCATGACGGTTATACCGCAAAACACATGGAGATCGGTGCAGTTGTCGGCGCGACACCCGAAAAGAACGTTCGCCGTGAATGCCCCGAAGACGGTGACGTGGTGATCCTTCTCGGCGGCAGAACCGGCCGTGACGGTTGCGGCGGTGCGACCGGCTCCTCCAAATCTCATAACCTCGAATCCCTTGAAAACTGCGGTGCAGAAGTTCAGAAAGGTAATGCTCCCGAAGAAAGAAAGCTTCAGCGTCTTTTCCGTAACTATGAAGCATGCCGTATGATCAAGCGTTGCAACGACTTTGGTGCGGGCGGTGTATCCGTTGCCATCGGTGAGCTTGCAGACGGTCTTTCCATCAATCTCAATGCTGTCCCCAAAAAATATGAAGGTCTTGACGGCACCGAGCTTGCAATTTCCGAATCTCAGGAAAGAATGGCTGTCGTTGTAGAAAAAGAAAACGTGGAACGCTTCAAAGAGCTTGCAAACAGCGAAAACCTCGAAGCGACCGTTGTTGCGACCGTTACCGCAGAACCTCGTCTTGTGATGAGCTGGAACGGCGTGAACATCGTGGATATCTCCCGTGAATTCTTAAATTCCAACGGCGCAGAAAAACATATTGACATCACACCTGCAAAATCTGAAATTTATGTAAAAGAAATCGGCGATGATTTCGCCGCAGAATATGAAAAGGTCGCAACGGACCTCAATATCTGCTCCAAGCGCGGTCTTTCCGAACGCTTTGACTCCACCATCGGCGCAGGCACC
>CAYXQF010000144.1:0-2537 GCA_964466625.1 uncultured Lachnospiraceae bacterium
GCGCACTTTTTTCATAATGAGATTTTGCTACTTCTCATTTCGCTCATCTCTATTTGTATAACCGAGAGATTGTTTCCTATTCAATTTCTTTAAGTCCTAATTTGGAACAGATTCGAGAGATGTTAGACGGATTATTTGCCAAGCTTCCATCCGATGCGACACCATTGTTTCATTCGGATCAAGGTTGGCAGTACCAACACGCAGAATACCAGCGATTATTGGCAGAGCATAACATTAAGCAAAGCATGTCCAGAAAAGGAAACTGTATGGACAACGGAGCTATGGAAAACTTCTTCGGCAGATTAAAGGTCGAAATGTTTTACGGTGAAAAATTTGAAAGCGTTAACACTTTCATTGATGAATTGAATAGATATATTTTCTATTACAACAACGAGAGAATTTCCTTAAAACTAAAAGGAATGAGTCCGGTACAATACCGAACTCATTCACAAGTAATTTAATATTAAATTTTGTCTAAACTTTAGGGGTCACTTCAATTTTGCCGTCTTTTTGTTATAAGCATTATTTTTTCCGCATGATCTTAATTGCGGTAAGTCCGCTTTTCATCACCATACGGCGGAGCACTTTCTGATACATAAAGGGACGCTTCAAGCAACGCACACCGACCTTGAATTGCAGTCTTCTCGCACGCTTTTTGTAAGTACGGAGAATCGCGTTACCCCCTGTTTTTTCATTCATTGCCACAGAGAGCATCTCCGCGCTGAGAAGCGCATAGCTGATGCCCTCAAAAGAACTGGGACTGATAAGACCTGCCGCTTCTCCGATCAAAAACGCGCCGTTCTCACCGAAGAAAACGCCGCCCGAAAGATGCGGTCGCGAAACAAGACACGCTTCTGTTTTGAGAGGATTTTCAAAAGCTTTTTGAGAAACAACACCAAGTGAAATCAATTTTTCCTTTTGTTTTTCAAACATTTCCCGACTCTTATGATGCGCAAAAGCACCGCCAAACACAAGCTTCCCGTCCTTAAAAAAGATCCACGAGCAACCTTTAGAAGTTTCGTTGTCAAAAACACAGGAATAGTTAGCGTTCTCCTCTTCGGAAGAAAACCATTGCTGGATCGCTGTATATCTCTCGATTTTTCGGTTTCCAAAAAGCGACCGTCTGACCACCGAAGAAGCGCCGTCCGCCCCCACGACATAGCGGCAGGAAAGCTCTTTTTCTCCTGCAATCTCCAAAAGAAAACCGCCGTTTTCCCTCTTCACGGAACGGCATCTTTTTCGTAAAAAAGTCACCGTCTGTGGAATCCTCGTCTGTAAAAACGCATCAAATTTTTGTCTGTCTACGTTCATGTAGCTTCGGCGGTAATATCGTGTCAGCCCGTCGGAAAGATCAACGGTGCGCACGGAAAAAAGCTGAGGAGAAGCAAGAATCTCATTAGGCAAACAAATGTCATATCTTGCCAGCACGTCTTGGGCATCGGGCGAAAGAAGACCGCCACAAACCTTTTCCCGTCCGCATGCACCGTCAAGCAAAAGCACCTTGTATTTTTCACCGTCAAGCAGTCTTGCTAAATTCGCGCCTGCAGGCCCTGCACCGATAATAGCAATATCATAATCAAAATTTTCCATGCAAACACCTCTTTTTGATTTTGCCTTCATCATATCACAACATTAAAACAAAAGCAAGAGAAACGGCAAATTTCTCTTGCTTTTCTTCTTATTTCATTGCGGAAATGCCCCAAAGCTTATCTCTTGCAAGCAATTCCCAATTGGGCTTCAAAACCGAAAGCTTTCCGTGTTTTTCATCTGTCACGACGGCTTTGTAAACGTAACCATCGTCCAGCATCTGACAAAGTGCTTTTGCCACTTCCACTTTTTCGATCTTATGACGGATTGCGATGCGTTCCACGATCTTTTCAGGCGTGGAATTGATACCAAATTCCCTGTGAACCGTCAAATAATCAAAATTTTGTGCAATGATCTTATAATAGGTTTTGTATACCTCGGAGTCTGACGGTAGTTCATGAGACCAGGAAGCCGCACTCTTGAGTTGCTGGCTGACAGCTCCTGTAATTCCGTAAATGCCCACTTTTCTGTGGCATTGATTGATAATAAACCGTACAACCGAGGAAAAATGTCCGTCCCCCGTGAAAATAATGAAGGTGTCGATATCGCGGCGAGTCATCGCCTTTTGATAAATATAATCCAGCATAATAAAATCCGTAAAATCTTTTTTGTAATGTTCGCTGGAATTTTTCGTATCAAAAACCATCGGCGTGGTATCGCGAAGTTTATCAAGCTCAGAGCGGAGTCCCACGTTGGAAAAATCACCGAAAACCGCGATTTCTTCCACATCATAAGTCTTTTGAAGTTCTTCTTTCCAAGCTTTAATGTCGGGTTTTACGCGGTATTGGCGTTCAAGTGAGATATACCAATGCTCAAAATCCACAAACGCAATACAGTTGGGACGACTTTTTTTCTTCAGAAACATTCCTTTCACCTCCTTTTTAAAAATTTCTAGTAGCCCTGAGCAAAATAGCAAAAAGCCTTGTAGAATAAGGAGAAAAGCCTGCTCA